>NZ_JBCGFB010000030.1:4362-60349 GCF_038752175.1 Nocardia sp. No.11
CCGGCGACGCACCTGCGCGATATCGAGCAGGTGCGTCGCTCGTTTCCGGAGCAGGCCGCCGCGCTGATCGAGACGGTGCGGTTGCGGCGCAAGGCCGCGGTGAAGCTGCCCGCGGCCGCCGACTGGCTGTTCACCGACGACGCGTTGCAGCAGGCGACACCCGCGCTGGTCGCTCGGCACCGGGCGGCCCGGCTGGCCGGTAGGGCCGTGCACGACGTCACCTGTTCGATCGGCGCCGAGCTGGCCGAGCTGTCGGCCGTGTGCCCGGCGGTGATCGGCAGCGATCTCGACGACGTGCGGCTGGCGATGGCGGCCCACAATCTCGGCGCCGTGTCGCTCCGCGCGACCGCGGTCGACGCCGAACCACCCGCCGCCCCCGACGCCGCGCCGGGCGCCCCCGAGACCTCGTCGACACGGCGGCGCAACATCGTGTTGGCGAAAGCCGACGCCCTCACCCCGACCACCCGCGATACCGTGATCATCGCCGACCCGGCGCGCCGAGCCGACGGCAGGCGCACCTACGACCCCGCGAAACTCCAGCCTCCGCTGCCCGACCTGCTGGCCGCGTACGCGGGTCGCGACATCGCGGTGAAGTCCGCGCCCGGTCTGGACTTCGACCGCCTCGGCTGGGACGGCGAGATCGAGATCGTCTCCCTCGACGGCGCGGTCCGCGAGGCCTGCCTGTGGTCGCCCGGGCTGACCGAACCCGGCATCACCCGGCGCGCCACCGTGCTCGATTCCCGGGGCGGCGCGACCACGCTCACCGACGCCGACCCCGACGACATCCCCGAACGCGCCCCCGGTGAGTGGATCGTCGACCCCGACGGCGCGATCGTGCGCGCGGGCCTGGTCCGCCATTACGCCGCGAAACACGGTCTCTGGCAGCTCGATCCGCAGATCGCCTACCTCACCGGCGACACGGTCCCGGCGGGCCTGCGCGGCTTCCGCATCGAGGACCGGTTCGAACTGCGCGAGAAGACCCTGCGGCAGGAGCTGTCCCGGCGCGACTGCGGCTCGCTCGAGATCCTGGTCCGCGGTATCGATCTCGACCCCGACGCGCTGCGCAAGAAGCTCAAGCCGCGCGGCTCGGTTCCGTACACCCTGGTCGTCACCCGGATCGGCCGGGCGGGCGTCGTGTTCGTGTGCACCGCGGTCGCCGCGGCGGCCTAGCCCTCGATCTTCTTCACCACTCGCTGCACCGTGAGCCAGGTGCGGGTGGTGATGTCCTTGCCGTAGGTCTTCTCCAGGCGGGCCATGAAGTCCGGCGTCGCGCCGGTGCTGTTGTCGATGACGGTCAGGAACGCGCGGGCGTCGCGGTCGTAGCCGATGACGCGGGTCAGCGGATCGTCGTCGAACGAGGACAGGTCCGCCTCGCGCATCTCGTGCTTGAAGAAGGTGACCGTCAGATACGAGCCGCGCTCGTGCGGGAGCCCCTCGAACGGGTCGCGATCGAGCAGCGTGCGCAGCACCCGATGGCTGCGGATGATGGTGCCGCCGGGAATGCCGAGCTCGGCCGCCAGCGCCTCCTGGATGCGGTCCTCGAGGTCGGCGGGATCGTCATCGGTGCGGAACACCAGATTGCCGCTCGTGAGCACCGAGGCCACCTTGTCGAACCCGAGCCCTTCCAGCACCCCGCGCAACTTCTCGTTGCGCATGTTCGGGTTGGTCGGCATGATCCCCCGCAGCAGCGCCGCATAGCTCTCCACGGAGCCGACCGTACCGACCGCCACCGACACGCACCATCGCAGCGCGCCGCGACGACGTCAGGCCTGCGCGGCGGCGGCGTTCTTCTTGCGCTCGATATCGGCCAGCGCGGCCAGGTAGGCCTCGCGCTCCTCGGCGCTCGCGTCCCAGGCGACCTTGCGGTTCTTGACGACCTTGGCCGGGGCGCCGACGGCGATGCTGTAGTCCGGGACGTCACCGCGGACCACGGCGTGCGCGCCGAGCACACAGCCACGGCCGACACGGGTGTCGCGCAGCACGGTCACCTTGGCCGCGATCCAGGTGTCGGGGCCGATCCGGACCGGGCTCTTGACGATGCCCTGGTCCTTGATGGGCAGGGTGATGTCGTCCATCTTGTGGTCGAAGTCGCAGATGTAGCACCAGTCGGCGACCAGCGTGGACTCGCCGATCTCGATGTCGAGGTAGGTGTTGACGACGTTGTCCTTGCCGAAGACCACCTTGTCGCCGATGCGCAGGGAACCCTCGTGGCAGCGGATGGCGTTGCCGTCCCCGATGTGCACCCAGCGGCCGATCTCCATGCGGGCGAATTCCGGCGTCGCGTGGATCTCCACATTGCGGCCGAGGAACACCATCCCGCGCAGCACGATGTGCGGGTTGGCCAGGCGGAACTTGGCCAGCCGGTAGTACCGCACCAGGTACCAGGGGGTGTACGCGCGGTTGGCGAGCACCCAGCGCAGCGAGTCCTTGGTCAGGAACCGCGCCTGCTGCGGATCGCGGCGGCGGGAACCACGCCAGCGCGCGCTCAGCGGCGCGCCCCACATGCTCGTCACGAAGTACTCTCCCGTCGTGATCGCACCGGGCCAGCCCCGGGGATTCGGTCGTCGGTTACACAGAGTACTTTCGGAGCGCACGCCTACCGTGCGATACCCCGATCATCGGCTCGATTACCCAGGGAGATCAGCAGGTGCGAACTCGGACTCGCGTCGCGGCCTCGCTCGCTGCCGCCGGTGTGGTGGCGTTGGCAGGATGCGGCACCGATGTGGACGACATCACCGTCGGCGGCGGAAAAGGCTGGCCCGCAGCCCATCACGACGGCCGCAACGGCGGGGCGAGCCCGGTGGCCGGCGCGGACGCGATGACGCTGAGCTGGTCACGTCCGGTGGGCGGCCCGATCGCCCAGCCGCTGACGATCGGCTCCGAGGGTCAGATGTTCGTCACCTCGAGCACCGGCAACTGCGCGATCTTCTCCTTCCAGATGCGCACCGGCCGCAAGCGCTTCTGCAACCCGCTCGGCCCGTCGACGATCGAGGCGCCGACCGTGGTCGACGGCGTCAGCAACGTCTACGTCGGCGACGACGGCGCGGTGAACTCCTTCAACTATCTCGGCCAGCCCCGCTGGCGCACGCCGGTGGCCGGTGTCCCGGTGGCGATCCAGTTCACCGGTGACGGCCGCGTGCTGACGGTGACCCAGTCCGGTCAGGTCGACATCCTGAGCCGCCAGACCGGCGGCCGCGAGGTGCCGACCCTGCAACTGCTCGGCGAGCCCGACTTCCTGCAGCTGCCGGGCCTGACCCGCCCGGCCTCCGGCGACGGCCTGGGCGACTGCCGGACCGGCGGCCCGCGCTGCGCGGTCGCCAACACCACCGCCGTCGACGCCGAGTCGGGTCGGTTCTTCGTCACCGTGTGGGAGCCGGGCAAGGCGGCCGCCTCGCTGCGGTCGATGCGCTACGCCGACGGCAAGGTCGTCCAGGAGTGGAGCGCCGACATGCTCACCGGTGGCAGCGCCACCAGCCCCACCCTCTCCGGTGACGGCGACACCGTCTACATCGGCGACAACAGCGGCCGCCTGATCGCGGTGAACGCCGAGGACGGCAGCACCCGCTGGACCCACGCGCTCGGCTGGACGCCCAGCGGCGGCATCTCCGTGGTCGACGACCTGATCATTCCCGCCGGCGACGACGGTTACCTGATGGCCGTGCACGACCGTGGTGACCGCGCCGAGCCCGCCTGGGAGCGCAAGGACCTGACCCTGCGCGGCACCCCCGCCCAGACCGCGGGCGGTATCGGCTACACCGTCGCCGCCATCGGCGCGGGCCTGAGCCTGATCACCTTCGACACCGCCACCGGCAACACCGTCGACTCCGATGTGCTGCCGGGCGCCACCGGCACCACCACCGGCACCTCCGTCGGGCCGAAGGGTGAGGTCGTCGTCGCCACCCGCGTCGGCGAGATCTTCACCTTCACCCCCGACGCCTGATCGACCGTCAGTACGGGTTGCTCCGGTCCGCCCAGCGCGCGCCGATCTCCGCCGTGAGGTGGCGGGGGAACGAGACGCGGGCCGGGTCGCCGTCGGCGGTGTAGCGCTGCTCCGGGTGCGCGGCCAGCCGGTCCAGCCAGTAGCCCGAGTCGAACGGGACCGCGCCCCGGCCGGATCGGATGCGCGGCACGGCGAGCGGGTCGATCGCGCCGTACGGTGCCGGGGCCGGGCCGGCGCCGACCAGCATGACGGCCTCGAAGCGGTAGCCGGTCCCGTCCCAGCTGCCCTCTGCGGCCAGCGCGCGCTCGCGCGGGTAGATGCCCAGCGGTAAGGCCATGGTGCGCACGGCGACTCCCGGCGCGGCCGTGGTGATCGCGCGGACGTTGTGCGCCAGTTCGCGTTGCACGCCGTCGGCGTCCAGGGTCGCGAGATTCGCGTGATCGGCGGTGTGCGCGCCGATCTCGTGGCCGTGGGCCGCCAGCCAGGGCAGCGCTCGCGGGTCGCCGCCGAACGGGTCGTTGTTGACGTAGAAGGTGGCGACCGGTCGGAAATCCGGGTAGCGGGCGCCGAATTCGGCCAGGATCCCCGCGGCGCTGTCGGGGGACACGGCACCGCTGTCGGTGAACGAGAGCTGGCTGCCGGTGGAATCGTCGAAGGTGAGCACGACCGGGTGCGTGCCCGCGGGCAGGTCGAGATCGCCGGCGAGGTAGCTCGCGGCGGTCACCGGACGGTAGCCCTCGCGATAGAGCCGTTCCAGCTCGTCCCGGAACTCGGCCGGGGTCTGGTCGTATTCACCGGCCGGGTGCGGGGTGATCTGGTGATACATCAGCACCGGGACGAATCCCAGTTCGTTGGCGGCGATCTCGGCCGGATCCGGCGGTACGGGTTTCGCCGTCGTCGCCGGTGGTGGTGCCGGGGCCGCTGCCTGCGGTGTCGCGCAGGCGGTGAGCGCGGTGATCAGCACCAGCGCGGGCGCGAGTCGCAGGGCAACGTTCGAACCGCCGGTCATCGCGGCGATATTACGCGGCGGCGCAGGTTTTCCCCCGATCTTGCGATAACCCGCGGACAGTCCGCGCGACTGCGCCATAGTGGCCTGGCGAACGGTAGTGGAAGTTGGTGCGGGCGTTGGGATTGCGGATCCGGTCGGGCGAGCGGCGGCGGTGGGCGACGATCGCCTCGGGTGCTGTCCTCGCGATGGTCATCGTGGCGATGGTGGCGGGATTCGCGCTGAGCAGAACGGCTTCCGAGCCGTCGGCCGATACCGTGCCGCCGGTGCTCGAGGTCGCACCAGCGGAGCTCGCGCGGTCCTATCGCGCACCGATCGTGTTGCGCGGCAAGGCCGTCGACGCGGTCCGCGTGTCGATCGGCACCGATGCGGTGACACCCGCCGCGGACGGCACCTTCGAGATCTCGGTGCCGTGGGCGCCCGCCGTCGAGGTCGTCGCGGTGGACGCGGCCGGTAACCGGAGCAGCGCGATCGCGGTCTCGGCGGTCGCGCTGCCGCGGATGCGGGCGGTGCACGTCACCGCGCACGCCTGGTCGCACGAGGGGCTGCGCGAGGCCGTGCTCGATCTCGCGCGCGAGGGCCGCATCGACACCGTGCAGCTCGATATCAAGGACGAGGACGGCGTCGTCGGTTACGACTCCCAGGTCCCGCTGGCCCGCGAGTCCGGTGCCGTCGCCGATATCTACGACGCGCCGTCGGCCCTGCGGCAGCTACACGAGCTGGGCCTGCAGGTGGTCGGGCGCATCGTCGCCTTCCGCGATCCGACCGTCGCCGCGTGGGCCTGGCACAACGGCCGGCCCGACTGGGTGGTCCAGAACCCGTCCGGACAGCCCTATTCCAGCCATTACGGCCCGATCGCCTTCACCAATGTCGCGCATCCCGACATCCGTCGCTACACCATCGATCTGGCGGTCGAAGCCGCCCGGCTCGGCTTCGACGGCGTCATGTACGACTATGTCCGCCGCCCCGACGGCAGCCTGACCAGCATGCATTTCCCCGGCCTCGCCGGCACCCCCACCGACGCGGTCGCCGGCTTCCTCGCCGAGAGCCGCTACCCCGTCCACCTCGCCGGTGCGCACCTGAGCGCCGCGGTCTACGGCATCGCCGCCACCCGCCCCGAGCAGATCGCCCAGGACATCCCCCGGATGGCCCGCAACGTCGACTTCGTCGCCCCCATGCTCTACCCCTCCCACTGGAACTCCGGCGAATACGGCGTCCCCGACCCCAACGCCCAGCCCTACGACATCATCGCCCGCTCCCTGCACGACTTCCGGACCAGCACCGCGGGCACCGGCGCGAAGGTCATCCCCTGGCTCCAGGACTTCAGCCTCGGCGTCCCCTACGGCGACGCCGAACTCCGCGCCCAGATCGACGCCACCCGAGACACCGGCATCGACAGCTTCTTCCTCTGGAACGCCGCCACCCGCTACCACAGTGGCGGCATTCCCCCAGCCTGAGTTCGTCGCCGACTCGGGCTGGGGCGGTCCCAGCGAATGCCTATTCGGCCGGTTCGGCAGGGGCGATGTCGGCCTGGATCGGGGCGGCAGGCACCCATTCGCGGAGCGGCTGCACCACCGTGCCGTAGAAGGCATCGGTGGCCGAGGTGACGCTGGTGATGAAGCTGGCGGCGGTGCCGGAGCGTTTGCTACCCATCGGGAAGGTGTGTTCGAGGGTGAACGAGACGATCGGGGCGGTGCGTCCTTCGGTGAGGGACCTCGGGTTCGCGCGGACCGTGTCGAGCAGTTCACAGGTCTCGTTGCCACGTTCGGCGAACACGGCTTCGATCTGGAGGCGGCCCGGGGCGTCGGTGAGTTGCTTGGTCAGCCACGAGACCCGCCGGGCAGCCGTTCCTTCGTCCGGTGCGGCGATAGTGGTGCGGCAGCGCACCTTGTTGGTGCGGACATCGGCGACGATGGTCAGTTCGCCCGCGGTGTCGGGGATTCGCAGCACGGCCTCGAAGGAGCCGTCGGTGGCCAACCGTTCGGCGACAGCTGCCGCGCGAGCCGCGGGATCGGCCCGATACTTGCGGGCGAGCACGTGTTTGACCTCGACGCCGAGCTCCGCGGTGAGTCGCAGGGCCAGGTGCCTGCTCAGCGATACCCACGTATCGGCTACCGCCAGCGCTTTCTGATCACCTGCGCGCAAGGTGCCCGCGGTCACGGCATCGCGGACGGTCACCCAATGCCTGCCCATGTCGACGAATTCCGCAGCGCCCGACCGTGGATGGTCGAGGAAGCGCAGGAACTCGGCCAGTATCCAGGACTGCAGCGGGTCGTCGATATCACCGTGTGAGAGCAGCATCCTGGCCTCGTGGGCGATCTCGGCCCAGGACAGATGGCGCAGGGCGACTTTCGTCAGTTTGCGGCGGTCGACCTGCACCGGGAGCTCGCCCGGGCTGGCGGGAATGTCATTGGACAAACTCACGACGACGTCGTACTTCTTCCGCCGTGCGATGTCGAGATAGCTCTCGAGCTGGTCCTTCCTGAGCTTGCCGCTGCCGGTTTTCACCTCGAGCAGCCCGGTCCACTGTCTGCTTCCCCGGCTCACTTTCAGCACGGCATCCGGGACGACCTTCGAGTCGCCCGCCTCGTACTGGACTTCGATGTAGCCCTCGAATGCGCCTGCGGGGGCGCCCATCCTGGCGCAGACGGCGCGGGCGAACGGTCGCACCGCCTGCATGGTCGCGATCAACGCCGAGGTCGTGCGCCGTTCCTGCTCTTCGCCCGCGCCGACGCCGATCACCGAGAACAGCCGCGCGGGTTGCCATCCCTCGGCCTCGGCCTGCCGGAATTCGATCGGCTTGACCTTGCGGACCGGACGCTTGGCGGTACGGACACCGCCGACCCGAGCGGGTTTCGGTGCAGGCGCGGGTTGTGCCGGTTCGACCGGCGCTTCGGCCGGTGACGGTTCGGCGTCATCGATCGACACACCGAAATCTGTTGCCAGCCCACTCAGTCCCGAATCCCAGCCCTGGCCGACCGCGCGGACCTTCCACCCGCCGTCCCTGCGGTAGACCTCCCCGAACACGAACGCCGATTCGGTGTCGGCGTCGGCGGTCAGATACTCGGCCAGCGATCCCCCGGCCGGATCGATGACATGGAGAGCGAGCTTGCCGAGGTCACCGAATGTTCCCGCGCCGACACTGCCCGCCAGGGCGATGGTGTGCACCCGATCCGGAACGGTGGCGAGGTCGATCGAGACCCTGGCTTGCATACCCTCCTCGGTCACGCTCGTCCCGAGAAATCGCACCGACCCGTCGGGGGATTCGGGCTGGTTGTAGAACACGAAGTCCGCGTCCGAGCCGACCCTGCGGTCGGTGCCGAGTAGCAGTGCCGAAGCGTCGACTTCGACCGCCGGCTCCGGCCAGCCGATCAGGATGTCGATACGGTCGACATCCTCCGGCAGTGCGATGTTCTGGCCCTTGGACAACAGCGAAGACGACACAGCAGCTCACCCTCCGAGGCTCGGCACGACACTCACCCGCAAGGCGATGCAGCCGACCCACCCGCTGACCCCCTTACCGCACACCACGATTCAGCGGCGATGCCGAGGAATGTCGGTGCTGAGACCGCAGGTGTTACACAACTCACGTTTAGATGGGCGGAACTATCGTGACCAGCGACGACGATTGTCATCCCGCCCAGGCGATGGCGTCGGGTTCGGCGGTGACGGGGAAGACTCGGACTTCGGCGGGGATGAGGAAGCCGAAGAGGTGGACGGCTTCGCCGAGGGCCTTGTGGTCGGTGACCAGGGCGATGCGGCCCCAGGCGCTGCGGGGGACGCGGACGAGTTTCAGGTCCTGCCACATGGCGTCGAGGGAGTAGCGGTCGAAGTCGGGGCCGAGGACGTAGACGAGGTTGATCGGCTGTTCGTGCTGGAGGGCCGCGTCGATCGCCGGGTCGAGGACGGTGGTGTAGTCCTCGGCGGTGACGGTGCCGGTCGCGCGCAGGCCGATGGTGGCGGCGGGCAGGTGCGGAATCGGTTCCAGGGGCATGATCGGCTCCTTCGTCGTGGTGGTCGGCACCAGCGACGGTAGAGCCGGGGGAGGACCCCGGCGTCATGCGTTGTGGGTGAACTGGAGCTGCCTACTTCGGGTCGCGCTCGGGCAGCGGACGTTCCACGATGTCGGGACGGCCCAGCGAGGTGCGCACCCGGCGTTTGGCGGCCGAGTAGACCTGCGCGGTCTCCGCGGCGACCACGTCCCAGGCGAAGTCGGCGGTGAGCCGTTCGCGGGCGTTGTAGGCGCGGTCCTGGGCGGTCGCGGGGTCGTCGAGGACGGCACGGGTGGCGTCGACGATGCCGTCCACGTCGGCCGGTTCGAAGGAGGCGCCGGTGACCCCGTCGATGACGGCCTCACCGAGCCCGCCCGCGGTGGAGGCGATCAGCGGAACACCCGCCGCGGCCGCTTCCAGGGCGACGATGCCGAACGGCTCGTACCGGCTCGGCAGCACGATGGCGTCCGCGCCGTGCAGCCAGCCCAGCAGCTCCGAGTGCCCGAGACTGCCGACGAACTGCACCGCCCTGGCCACGCGATGCACCCGCGCCCGTTCCCGCAGCCAGTCGAACTGGGTGCCGACACCGGCCACGGTCAGGGTGGTCCCGGGGTGGGCGCGCCGGATGCGGGGCAGCGCCGCGATGGCGTCTTGCACGCCCTTCTCGTACTCGAGCCTGCCGACGTAGAGCAGCTTCGGCGGCCCGGAGCGCGGTGCGCGCGGCCGGAAAGTCCACGCGCCCACGTCGATGCCGTTGCGGATCACCGTGATCGGCGCGAGCTCGGGCCCGTAGAGCCGTTCCACCTCGTCCTGCATCGAGCTCGAGCAGGTGATCAGCTGATCGGCCTCGTTGGTCAGCCACCACTCGACCGAGTGGACCTGCTTGTTGACCCGGCCGGACACCCAGCCGCTGTGGCGACCGGCTTCGGTGGCGTGGATGGTCGCCACCAGCGGCACGTCGTAGTACTCGGCCAGCGCGATGGCGGGGTGCGCGACGAGCCAGTCGTGCGCGTGCACCACATCGGGCGTCCAGCCCTCGCCGACGCCCGGCTTGCCCAGGGCGACACCGGCGCGGACCATCGCGTGCCCCATCGCCAGCGTCCAGGCGAGCATGTCCTCGCCGAAGTCGAAGCAGGGCGGGTCCTCGGCCACCGCGACGACGAGTACGCCGTCGGCGATGTAGGAGTGCGTGGGGTGGGTGATCGAGTCGGTGCCCGTGGGCCTGCGCGCCAGCACCACGACCTCGTGACCGGCGGCGGCCAGCTCCACCGTCAGGTGATGGACATGTCGACCGAGCCCGCCGACCACGACCGGCGGGTACTCCCACGACACCATCAAAATCTTCATGCGAATCCTTCAGCGGCGGCCGACGGGACAGCGCTCGGCAACCGCCGCGCGTCCAGACCAGGGAAGAATCCGTCGGCCAGGTTCCATCCTGCCGCGAGACGGGCCGCTTTGGCGAACTGGCCGGCCCCGATGGCCTCGGCGAGTTCGCGGACCGCGTGCGCGTGCTCGTGTGCCCGATCCCGGGCGTACCCGGCGGCGGAGTCCTTGGAGACCATGAAGGCCCAGTCGCTGGAGACGGTGAGAATCGCCTCGCGCAGCAATTGATCGGCGACCGGATCGCGCAGCGAACCGTCCCGGCCGACCTTGTCGAGGGTGTCCAGCGCCAGCCGGACGACGTCGGCGTTGAGCTCGACGAGGTCGGCGACCTGGTCGCCCGCCCACACCCGCCAGTCCTTGCCGGAACCCCACGACGAGTCGTTGAGCTGCACGGGTTCGCCCACGAAGCCGTTGTCGCGGGCGTCGGCGAGGGTGCCGACGGTGACGCCCGCTTCGGGCAGCGCGCGCAGCACCTGTTCGAGCCAGGCGGGACCCTCGTGCCACCAGTGACCGAACAGCTCGGTGTCGAAGGCGGCCACCACGAGGGCGGGCCTGCCGATCCGCGTGGACTCCTCGATCAGCCGGGCGCGCACGGTCTCGACGAAGTCGGCGACGTCGCGGGTGATGGCGGTGGCGGCGAGCTCCGGATCGTAAGGGGCCTTGTCAGGACCGGCGACGGTCTTGCCGGTCACCCGGGACGGTTTGAGACCGGTCGCGTGGTCGTAGTGGTGGAAATCGCGGTAGGCGCTCTGGCCCGGATAGCCCTGTTTCGGCGACCACACCCGGTAGCTCACCTGGAGATCGCGGCCGAACGCGAGCACGTCGGCGTCGCGAACGGGTCTGCCGAGGGTGGTGTCACCGCGCAGCGACGGGCCGTCGACCATGAAATGCGTCACACCCGCGGCGTCGTAGTTCCGCTCCATGCCGGGGGTGTAGCCGCACTCGGGTGCCCAGATGCCGGTGGGGGTGGTGCCCCAGCGCAGGCGCGCGTCGGCCAGGCCCTCGGTGAGCTGGAACTGCCGAAGTCGCTCGTCGAGCAGCGGCTGGAACGGATGCGCCAGCGGGCCGCCGAGCAGCTCGATCGCGTCGGCGTCGATGAGCGAGCGCCACACCGGCGCGCTGCCGTGCCGCCAGTCCCGCTCGAACTCGGCCAACGCCGTTGCGGCGAGCCGATGTTCGTGCCTGCCCAGCGCCACGTTGCCGGACATGGACGCCTCGTCGGCGCGCAACTGCCAGTTGCCCAGCCAGTGGTGCATGCCCGCCAGGCAGTGCGGATCGTCGAGCTGGGCGGCCAGCACGGGGGTGATGCCCAGGCTCAGCAGGTGTGTACGGCCTTCGGCCGCAAGGTTTTTCAGGACCCGGACCACGGGCAGGTAGGACGCGGCCCAGGACTGATAGAGCCATTCCTCGCCGACCGGCCAGCGTCCGTGATGGGCCAGCCAAGGCAGGTGGGAGTGCAGGACGAGCGTGAACTGGCCCGGCACGGAGCCGGACCGGGCGGAGCGCGAATCGGTCAAGGCCGTGCCTTTGCGGCGCTTGCCTTTGCGGCGCTTGCCTTCTCGGCGATCGCGACCAGGTCCAGGCTCGCGTCGATCTCACCCGCGCGCAGGTCGAAATCGTCGATGGTGACGGCGGCGACGTCGGCGGTCAGGTCGGCGGGCCACGGCTCACCGGCCAGCGCGCGCTCGATCTGGGCGTCGATGAAGGACCCGCCGTGCTTGGCGTCCAACGCTTTCAGGCTCGCGCCGTGGTGCACGCCGAGCATCTCGGTGACCGTGAAACCGGCCTCGACCAGCAGTTCGGTCAGCTCGGCGGCGTTGAGCTCGCGGGTGTGGAACGGGTTGAGCGGGGTGTCGCGACCGGGGGAGAAGGTGATCCGGTTCGGGGTGCTGATCAGCAGCTGCCCGCCCGGGCGCAGCACCCGCAGGCACTCGCGCAGGAACTGCGCCTGGTCCCAGAGGTGCTCGATGACCTGGAAATTCACGACGACATCGACGGATTCGTCGTCGAGTGGCAGCTCGGCGAGATTGCCCTGGATCATCTCGACCCGCGGGTAGCGCGCGCGCACGTGCGCGACGGCGCCGTCGTCGTAGTCCACGCCGACGACACGCGCGGCCACGCCGGCGATCATGTCGGCGCCGTAGCCCTCGCCCGAACCCGCCTCGAGCACGGTCTTGCCGGTGCACCGGTCGAGCAGGCGGGCATAGGCGATCTCGTGCCGACGGAACCAGTAGTTCTCCTCGGCGATGCCGGGCACGGTCCGCTCACCGGTCAGCGGCAGTGGTTCATGTGTGGCGGCCACAGGTGCGGCAGGGATCACAGCCTCGCTCATTTCTCCGACGTTACTGGTACCGCCGGTTCCCCCAGGACTCAGGGATCGGTTCCGAACCCCTTGTGCATGTAGGTTACCCACGAGTAACTTAGCGTAGGGTAGTGTTCCGCTCTGAGCTACTCACACGGACGTACGGCCCAGCTCGTGCGGCCACCACACACGTGTACCCAGAAGGAGGTCGACGAAGACCGATGCCGAACATCGTCGTACTCATCAAGCAGGTTCCCGACACCTGGTCCGAGCGCAAGCTGACCGATGGTGACTACACCCTCGACCGCGAGGCCGCCGACGCCGTCCTCGACGAGATCAACGAGCGCGCCGTCGAGGAAGCGCTGCTGATCAAGGAGGCGCAGGGCGGCGAGGTCACCGTGCTGGCCGCCGGTCCGGATCGCGCCACCGAGGCCATCCGCAAGGCGCTGTCCATGGGTGCCGACAAGGCCATCCACATCAACGACCCGGCGATCCACGGCTCCGACGCCGTGCAGACCGCGTGGGTGCTGGCCGGCGCGCTGGGCCAGGTCGAGGGCGTCGAGCTGGTCATCGCCGGCAACGAGGCCACCGACGGTCGCGCGGGTGCCGTGCCGGCGATCATCGCCGAGTACCTGGGCATCCCGCAGCTGACGCACCTGCGCAAGCTGGCCGTCGACGGCGACAAGATCACCGGCGAGCGCGAGACCGACGAGGGCGTCTTCAAGCTCGAGGCGTCCCTGCCCGCCATCGTCTCGGTCACCGAGAAGATCAACGAGCCGCGCTTCCCGTCCTTCAAGGGCATCATGGCCGCGAAGAAGAAGGAAGTTCAGGTCTTCACCCTGGCCGATCTGGGCATCGACCCGTCGACCGTGGGCGTGGCCAACGCCGGCACCCAGGTCACCGGCTCCACCCCGAAGCCTGCCCGCACCGCGGGCGAGAAGATCGCGGACGAGGGTGAGGGCGGCAACCAGATCGCCACCTACCTCATCGGTCAGAAGATCATCTGATCCGGCCCCGTCCGAGACTTCGAAGGAGAAAGAACAATGGCTGAAGTACTTGTGCTCATCGAGCACGCCGACGGTGCCGTGAAGAAGGTCAGCACCGAACTGCTCACCGCCGCCCGTACCCTGGGCGAGCCCGCCGCCGTCGTGACCGGCCCGGCCGGTACCGCCGACAAGCTGGCCTCCGCGCTGGCCGCCGCCGGTGCCGAGAAGATCTACGTCGCCGAGTCCGACGACGTCGACGGCTTCCTGGTCACCCCGAAGGTCGACGTGCTGGCCGGCCTGGTCGAGTCCGCCTCGCCCGCCGCCGTGCTGGTCGCCGCCACCGCCGAGGGCAAGGAGGTGTCGGGCCGCCTCGCCGCGCGCATCGGCTCCGGCCTGCTCGTCGACGTCATCGGCGTCAACGCCGACGGCTCGGCCGTGCACTCCATCTTCGGTGGCGCGTTCACCGTCGACGCCAAGGCCACCGGCGACGTGCCGGTGATCTCGATCCGTCCGGGCGCCATCGAGACGGTCGCGCAGGCCGGTGCGGGCGAGCAGGTCGTCGTCGAGGTTCCGGCCCAGGAAGACGGCGTCGTCAAGGTCGTCTCGCGTGAGCCGATCGTGGGCGGCGACCGTCCGGAGCTGACCGAGGCGAGCATCGTCGTCTCCGGTGGTCGTGGTGTCGGTTCCGCCGACAACTTCGCGGTCGTCGAGGCGCTGGCCGACTCGCTCGGTGCCGCCGTCGGCGCCTCGCGTGCCGCCGTCGACTCGGGCTACTACCCGGGCCAGTTCCAGGTCGGTCAGACCGGTAAGACGGTCTCCCCGCAGCTCTACATCGCCCTGGGCATCTCCGGCGCCATCCAGCACCGCGCCGGCATGCAGACCTCGAAGACCATCGTCGCGGTCAACAAGGACGAAGAGGCCCCGATCTTCGAGATCGCGGACTACGGCATCGTGGGCGACCTGTTCAACGTCGCCCCGCAGCTGACCGAGGCCGTGAAGTCCCACAAGGGATAAATCGCTGAGGCGCTGAGCGCACTGCGGCCCCGTCCGGGTATCCCGGGCGGGGCCGCTTGCGTCTCGCGAGAGATGTCGTAGCCCGCGCCCTGCTGACACCGCTACGGCGACTTCTGTTCGGGTGGGCTGTGCACCGTGGTATGGCAGGTCGTCGTTGCCGCTGATCGAGGCGGTCGATTCACCTATGATGGCGGCATACCCCTGCCCGGTATCGGCCGTCCTGACCTGCCCGAATTCATGACGTGGGAGCAGTTGGGGCAACTTCCGGATGAGATCGCCGGCCAGATCGAGCTCTGGGAGGGTCGGGTCGTCTGGCTGCGGCGTGGCCCCGGCGAGCATCAGATCTTCATGCGTCGGCTGACCAATGCGCTGGAGCGGTCCGCGGGAGACGACATGGCGGGGCACCCTGACCGTTGCTGGGTCGCCAATCTCGAGACGACCGTGTTCCTCGGTTCGACCGGAAAGTCGGACTTTGTCACCCCGGACTTCTTGATACACCGTTGTCTAGGTGGTCCACTGCACCCTGTCGACTATCGACTCGTCGATGAGTGGATCAACGATGCCGACGGCACGGTGTCATTCCCTCAACCTTTCCCGATCGAGGTCCCCTGGTCCGCGCTCGCCTTCTGATGTTTCGTGTCTCCGATGCGTCGAAGGTTTCTCCGGTGACCGGTGATTGCCGCGGCGTTTCGAGTGGAGGGCCGCCTTGTGGAGGCCGTGCGACCACTGCTGGAACGGTGGTCGAGCCGGTGGCTATGTTGTGCTCGTGGAGATGGTGTGGTGGGGCTGGTATCGGCGAAACTTCTTCGATGACAAGGAGATAGCCGCGCGTGACCGGTTGGCCGACGCCGGCAGTTCGGGTTTCGCGCCGCTGCATCAAGCCGCATGGCACGGTGCGCCGGAGTCGGTCGTCGAACGACTGCTCGGGCTCGGGGCATGGCGGACCCTGCGGACCGCCGACGGCGATACCGCCGCGGACATCGCGGCCGCGCGCGGTAAGGATCAGCTGGCGGGTCTGCTCGCGCCCCGGTTGGTGCGCGAGGTCGACGCGACGGTGCCGGCTCAGCTCGAATGCCAGCTGCACGCCGTGATTCTGGGGCGAGTGCTGGACCTGTGCCGGAAGTGCGGCTTCCGACCGCCGCCGCTGACACCGCTGCTCGAGTACCCGGGCGCGACGCTGTGGGCGGCGATTCCGGGCATGTACGGCGGCTTCGCGATCGAGCTGGTCGCCGATGCGGACGAACTCGAGGTATCCAGCTGGTGCCGGGTGGCCGGTGGTTCGGGCCAACGGCATCGGGTTCGGCCGGACGGGTTCGACCTCGTCGAGGAAGGGTTCGTCTAGCCGGGAGCGTTCACCGGGCGGCCGAGCACCATCCACTTGTCCGGGTCGGTGAGGGTTTCGAAGCCGAACTTCTCGTAGAGGCCGTGGGCGTCGTGGGTGGCGAGCACGACGCGGCGCAGGTTGTCGGGGGCGAGGTGGTCGCGGATCGCGGCGACCAGCGCGACGCCGACCCCCTTGCCGCGTACCGCGCGATCCACGTACACATCGCACAGCCACGCGAAGGTCGTCCGGTCGGTGATCACGCGCGCGTAGGCGACCTGCTCACCCGAAACACGTTCGTACACTCCGAAATTGAGTGATTCCGCGATGGCGCGGTCCTGCAGCTCGCGGGTTCTGCCCATGGCCCAGTACGAGTCGGTGGACAGCCAGGTGTGCACGCGGGCGGCGTCGATGCGGGCGGTCTCGGTGGAGACCTCGTAACCGTCGGGGATCTCGGGTAGTGGGGTGTCGGTCATGTGGGCAGAATCGCAGGCCGGATACCGCGCTGTCGAGCGGGTTTCGGGTCACCCGGATGCCCGGTGGGGCTCTCCCGGCACGCGGATCGGCATGGCAGGGTGGGATGGGTGACGATGTTGCCGATCGTAGTGCCGCCGGAGGTCGAGGAGACGGTACGGGCGGTGTTCGGGGCCGCGGGGGAGCGGTGGCTGGACGACCTGCCCGCGCTGGTGGAAAAGCTCTGTGGGGCTTGGGAGCTGATGCTGATCGGCCCGGCGTTCGAGGGTGGGACGCACGCGTTCGTCGCGCCGGTGCGCCGCGGGGACGGGTCGGTGGCGGTGCTCAAGGTGCCGGTGGTCGACGAAGAGAACGCGGCGGAGGCGACCGGGCTGTATTGCTACGGCGGGGACGGGGCGGCGACGCTGTACCGGTTCGACGTCGACAGTGGCGCGATGCTGATGGAGTGGGCGCGGCCGGGGGAGCCGCTGCTGGAGCAGCCGGGGTTCCCGAGTCTGGAGGGCAGGCCGGAGAACACCGAGCGGGTCCGCCTGGCCTGCGGGCTGCTACGCCGGTTGCGGCGGGAGCCGGTCGACGTTCCCGAGGACTATCCGGCACTACCGATCGCGACCGACGTGGTCGCGCAGTGGACCGCGCGGCTCCAGCAGCCGGAACCCGAACTCGCCGAGGTCCTTCCGGACGCTCTGCGCGAGCGGGCACTGGCGTGGTGCGCGCGCCTCGCGGTTCCGGTGGGCCCGCTGCTCGTCGTCAATCGCGACACCCACCTCGGCAATATCGTTGCCGCCGAACGCGAACCGTGGCTGCTCATCGATCCGAAGCCCTACCTCGGCGAAGCCGCCTTCGACGCGGGCTTTGTGATCATGATCCAGGTGCAGTCCTCCCCGACCCCCGAGCACGCCCGTGCCGTCGTCGCCGCGACGGCACGTGACCTCGGCATCCCCGCCGACCGCGCCCACGGCTGGGCCTTCCTGCGCGCGATCGAGGAGATCATCTGGTCGGTCGAGGACGACGATGCCGAGACGCTGCCGCTCCACCTGGCCGTCGCACACGCCCTGGCGAGCTCGCCCATCGGCTAGCCGCTCCTACCGCCGGTGCAACGCGTCCAGCAGGGTGTTCACGATCGGATTCTGGCGTGCGTCCTCACGCAGCACCGCCGACACCGGGATACGCAGGCGGTGGTCGGTGAGGTCCAGGGTGAGCAGCCCCTTGGTCGGGCCCTCGTAGAGGACCGTCCAGGACTCGGGCCGGTTGAGCAGTTCCATCGTGGCGGTGTGGTCGGGGGGAATCGGTGGACCGAAGGTGGGGCCGACCGGAAGATCGGCGAAGGCCGAGCGGATCAGGGTGTGCAGCAGGACCTGTTCCTGCTCGGGCGGGAGCAACAGCGGATAGGGACTGAGGTCGGCGAGCGTGACGACCCCCTTGCCCGCCAGCGGGTGACTGCTCGAGATCGCGATCACCAGATCCTCGACCCACAACTGCTCCACCGCCAGCCCCGGCTGATCCACACTGCCACGGATCAGCGCCAGATCGCAGTCACCGTCGGCCACGGCCGTGATCCGCTGACGGAACGGCTTGATGACGTATTCGATCTCGGCGTCGGGGTGGGCGGCGCGGGCGGCGGCGATCGCGGACAGCGACCGGGCCGCGAACGACATGTTGGCGGCGAGCCGGATGCGCGGGCCGGTGGTGCGCACGGCGGCGCGGATCGCGGACTCCAGACTCAGCATCTGCTTGGCCAGCGGCAGCAGGCGCAGGGTGGCGTCGGTGGGGACGACGGCGCGGGTCGTGCGCTCGAACAGCTGGGCGCCGAGGTCACGTTCGAGTCTCGCGATCTGGTGGCTGATCGCGGATTGGGAGATGAAGCAGCGGCTCGCCGCGCGGCTGAAACTGAGCTCCTCACAGACCGCGACGAAGTACGCCAGCTGGCGAAGTTCCACCAGGTCCCTCCTATTGATTAGTTATGCAGATAAGAGTCATCTTCAGTATGCGCCCAAACACTGGAAACATCTGCGTTCCGCATCGCGTTTACTCATATGAAAGGACTCATTACCGATCTTGGAGCGCGCGATCATGGAACACACGGATGTCGTCATCGTCGGTTCGGGCTTCGGCGGACTCGCCGCTGCCAAGCAACTGAGCAAGTCACGAATCAACTACGTCCTGATCTCGAGCACGCCCGAGCACCTGTTCCAGCCCCTGCTCTACCAGGTGGCCACCGGCGTGCTCGCGCCCGAGGAGATCGCACCGCCGATCAAGAACGTACTGCGCCGTCACCCCGAGGCCGACGTCCGGCTCGGCAAGGTGACCGCGATCGACGCCGAGGCCGCCGTGCTCACCTACGAGACCGCCGAGGGTACCCGCCAGATCAGCTACGGCTCGCTGATCGCGGCCACCGGCGCCAGCCAGAGCTACTTCGGCCGCGACGACTTCGCCGACAAGACCTTCTCGCTCAAGACCATCGACGACGCCCAGCGCCTGCGCGACCAGATCGCCTCGGTGTTCGCCGCGGCCGAGAACGCCGACGAGGCGACCCGGCGCAGGCTGCTCAGCTTCGTCGTCGTCGGCGCGGGCGCGACCGGCGTCGAGGTGGCGGGCCAGATCAAGGAACTGGCCAAGCGGCACTTCCACCAGGAGGTCTCGGTGACCCTGGTCGAGGGCGCCGGCGCGGTGCTGCCCCCGTTCGGCGGCGGGCTCTCGGAATACGCGAAGCGCTCGCTGACCGACAGCGGCGTCGAGGTGCTGCTCGGGACCTTCGTCACCGATATCGACGAGGGCAAGGTGACGGTCAAGGACGCCGAGGGCATCGAGCGCGGCATCGCCGCCGAGACCGTGGTGTGGTCGGCCGGCGTGCAGGCGGGCGGATTCGCGGCACTGCTGGCCGAGGCCACCGGCGCCGAGACCGACCGCGCGGGCCGGCTGCTGATCAACCCCGACCTGACCGTCGGCGGCCACGCCGACATCTTCGCCATCGGCGACATGACCTCGCTCAACGGCTATCCCGGCCAGTCGCCGGTCGCCATGCAGGAGGGTCGCCACGCCGCCGACATCATCCGGCGCAAGAAGGACGCGGGCACGCCGTTCGTCTACTGGGACAAGGGCAGCATGGCGGTGATCAGCCGCTTCAGCGCGGTGGTCAAGCTCAACGACCGCATCACGTTCAAGGGCACCATCGCCTGGGCGATGTGGCTGGCCGTGCACCTGATGTATCTGGTCGGCTTCCGCAACCGCTTCGCCGCGGTCGCCTCGTGGCTGGTGGCCTTCATCGGCACCGCCCGCCCCGGCTTCGCCGACGCGGCCGAGACGAAGGTCGACGCCCGACAGGCCGAGCACCAGCCCGACACGCGAGAGCACATCGCGGTCTGACCGAGACGACAGCGCCCCGTCATCGTGATGACGGGGCGCTGTCGCTGTCGGTCAGCGGCGATCAGTGATGCGAGGCGGCCGCGAAGGTGGGCACGCTGGCCAGCAACGTGCGCGTATAGGCCGCGGCCGGAGCCTCGTAGATCTGGGCGCAGGGCCCGGATTCGACGAGCTTGCCGTGCCGCAGCACCGCCACCGCGTCACTGACATGGCGCACCACCGCCAGGTCGTGCGAGATGAACAGCATCGTCAACGCGAGGCGTTCGCGCAGATCGAGCAGCAGATTGAGAACTTCTGCCTGCACCGAGCAGTCCAGCGCGGAGGTGATCTCATCGGCGATGATCACCTCCGGTTCCACCGCCAGCGCCCGGGCGATCGCGATCCGCTGACGCTGGCCGCCGGAGAACTCGTGGGGATAACGCCCTGCTGCGCTGGGATCCAGCGATACCGTCGCCAGCCGTCGCCCGATCGCCTCGGCGTGTACGCGCGGATCGGCGCGGGTCGGGTCGATGGCTTCGGCAATGGCCCGCCCGATGGTCATGCGCGGGTTCAACGAGGCGTAGGGATCTTGGGACACCAGTTGCACGCGGCGCCGCAACCGGCGCGGTGACTTTCCGGTGAGTGACTGACCGTCGAGGGTGATCCGCCCGGCGGTGGGCGCCACGAGCCCGACCACTGCCTTGGCGATCGTCGACTTGCCCGAGCCGGATTCGCCGACCAGGCCGAGGGTTCGGCCGGTCGGCACCCGCAGGGTGACCTCGTCGACCACGGTCGTGGCGTGTCGGCCCGAGCCGTAGGCGATGCTGAGCCCGGTGATCTCGAGTCCTGTGGTCATCGCGTGGGAACCTCCTGTGCGGCCTCGACGACATGGCAGGCAACGCCGCCGATTCGCGGTGGCGGCTCGGCCGCGCAACGTGGCACCGCGAGCGGACACCGTGGCGCGAAGGCGCACCCGATCGGCCGGTCGGCGGGTGCGGGCGGGCGGCCGGGGATGGTCGCCAGCCTGCCTCCGGGCGCGCTGCCGTCGAGGGTCGGGCTGGCCGCGAGCAGGGCGCGCGTGTACGGGTGCCGAGCGCGTCCGGCGCGCAGTTCCGCAGCGGTCAGCTCCTCGACCACCCGCCCGGAGTACATCACCACCACGCGATGGCAGAGCGTGCCGACCACACCGATGTCGTGGGAGATGAACAACATTCCGGTACCGCGGTCATTGATCTCCCGCAGCAGGTCCAGGACCTCCGCCTGCACGGTCACATCGAGTGCGGTCGTCGCCTCGTCGGCGATGATCAACCGGGGATCGGGCAGCACCGCAGCGGCGATCATCGCCCGCTGCCGCATTCCGCCCGAGAGCTGGTGGGGATACTGGCCGAGCACTGTCTCCGGCTGCCGCACATGTACCCGGCGCAGGGCCTCGGTGGCCCGCGCCACAGCCTTGCGTCGTGTCGTCTTGCCGTGCACGCGTAGCACTTCGGTCAGCTGGGTACCGATGCGCAGCGCGGGATTGAAGGAAGCGGACGGGTCCTGGTAGACGATGCCGAGCGCGGTCGCCAATCGCGCCGGGTCGCTGTCGGTGCTCGTCAGGTCGAGCCCGTCCAGATCGAGGCAGGCCGCCCTGATGGTGAGTTCGTCGGGCAACAACCGGGCCACCGCCATCGCCGTCAACGACTTACCCGAGCCCGATTCACCGACGAGGCCGACGATCTCGCCCGGCGCCACCCGCAGTGAGACCGAATCGACCAGGCGGACACCACTGTCCAACTCGACGCTGAGGTCGGTGACCGTCAGCAGTGCGCCGGGCTCGGGAGCTTTCGGGGTGACCGGTGCGGTGACCGCCGGTGCTCGCCGCGGGGCGGTGCGCTCGCGCGGATCGATAGTGGCGGCGA
The DNA here is from genome assembly GCF_038752175.1 of Nocardia sp. No.11. Taxonomy (NCBI): domain Bacteria; kingdom Bacillati; phylum Actinomycetota; class Actinomycetes; order Mycobacteriales; family Nocardiaceae; genus Nocardia; species Nocardia sp. No.11. The sequence goes on from NZ_JBCGFB010000030.1 coordinate 26,021, forward strand.
GGCCGTCACCGATCAGCGAGGCGAACACCCCGGTGACCGTGATCGCGACAGCGGGACCCAGAGCTTCCGCCGGTGTGGTGTAGAGCGAGCGCAGTCCGCCGTTGAGCAGTGAGCCCCAGTCGAATTGGGGGTTCTGCACGCCGAGCCCGAGGAACGACAGACCCGACAGCGCGACCAGCACCTGCGCGTACGCGGAGGAGAACAGCACTGTCAGCGGTCCGGCGATGTTGGGCAGCAAATGCCTGCTCATCACCCGCGCCGGTGAGACTCCGAGAAGTCTGGCGGTGGAGACGAAGTCGCGCCCGGCGACCGAGCCGGCGAGGTTGGCGGTGAGCCGTGCGAACGACGGCGAGCCGCCGAGCACGATGGCGATCACCGAGGCGGTCGGACCCGCGCCGAGAATGGTGGCGATCACCAGCGCCATGATCAGCGTCGGGGCGGTGACCATGATGTCGATGATCCGGAGCCCGACTTCACGGATCCGGGGCCCGGACACCCACACCGCGGTACCGATCGCGATGCCGACGGCAGCGGCGAGCACGGTCGCCACGGTGGTCAACACCACCGTGAGCCGGGTCGCGACCAGGACCCGCGCCAACACATCGCGCCCGAGTGAGTCCGTCCCGAGCCAGTGCTCGGCGCTGCTCCCGCCGCGCACCGTGTCGGACATGGCGGTGGCGGTGTCGTACAGCAGGGGCGGGGCGAGGAGGGCGACCAGGACGACGACGGCGAAGCCGACCGCACCGGCCACCAGAGAGGGATGGGGACGAGTCTTCATCGGTTGCCTCCGGCGAGCGAGGAGCGCGGGTCGAGAATCGCCAGCGCGATGTCGACCAGTAGGTTCAGCACGGCGGCCAGCAGTCCGAGAACCAGGACGCAGCCCTGGATCACCGGGTAGTCGCGCACCAGCAACGCGTCGACCACCCGCTGGCCGATGCCTGGCCAGGCGAACACGGTCTCCACGATCACCGTGCCGCCCAGCATCGAGGCCAGGACCAGACCGCTCAGGGTCATGACGGCAGTGAGCAGGTTGGGCAGTACGTGCCGCAGATACAGCCGTAGCAGGGGCAGCCGTCTACCGCGCGCGGTACGGATGTAGTCCTGGGACAAGACGTTTCCGGCTTCGCGTCGCACCACCCGTGCCATCACACACAGGCTGGGCAGGCTGATCGCCAGCACCGGCAGGATCAGCGACTGCGCGGTCTGCGCGCCACCCGCGGGCAACACCCCGAGCATGATCGCGAAGATCACCACCAGCGCCGTACCGACCACGTATTCCGGGACGGCACCGAGCAATCCGGTGGTCAGGGTGAACGCCCCGTCGGCCCGCCTGCTGTGTCGTGCCGCGACCGCGATGCCGAGTGGCAGCGCGACCGCGAGCACCAGGATCAGCGAGAACACCGCCAGCTCGGCGGTGAACGGCAGCCGCGTCGCGATCACGTCCGAGACCGCCTCCCTGGTCTGGAACGACCTGCCGAGATCACCCTGGGCCAGCCCCGACACGTAGTCGGTGAAGCGGGTGAGCAGCGGGCGGTCCAGGCCCAGTTCGGCCCGGATCCGGGCGATGTCGGCCTGGGTCGCGTTCTGCCCGGCCAGCGATTCGGCGGGGTCACCGGGAATGAGCTGGATCATGGCGAAGGTGACTACGACGAGCACCACGGCCACGGCGAGGAGTCCGGCCGCGCGGCGCACCGCGAAGCCGATCCACCCTGTCACGCGCCGATCCGCAGGGTGCTGAGGTCGATCTGGCCGTTGGGGATGTGTGCGCGCACACCGTCGGCGAAAACGTAGCGCACGTTCAGCGTCGACAACGGCACGATGTCGACGGCGCTGAGCAGCCCCGCCTGACCCCGTTGCCAGGCTGCGCATTTGGCCGTCTGGTCGGTGGTGACGACCGCCGCGCGCAGACCCTCGTCGAAGGCGTCGTTGTGGGTCGCGCCGTAGTTGCGACCCGCCGGCGGTTCGGCACCGGTGAGCAGGTTGGACGCGGTGAGCAGCGTGGTCGACAGCGACGCCATCACGTTGATGTCCCAGTCCCCGCCGGGTAGTACCGACGAGGCCCAGGTGTTGTTGTCGACATTGACCAGCTTCACCTCGGCTCCGGCCGCGCGCAGTGCCTCGGCGACATAGGTGTTGCCCGCGCCGTCGGCGATCGCGTTGGTGCCGGTCACCGTGATCTTCTTGCCTGCCAGAACTCGGGTGGCCGCCGCGAGGTCGTGCCGGGTCAGCAGGGCATCGTCGGTGTTGGCGCAGACATTGGCGGTGTCGTCGACATAGCTCTTCAGCAGGGTTCCCGAGCCGCCGAGGACCTTGTTGTAGGCCGGAGCCTCCATGGCCTGTCCCACGGCCTTGCGGAACTCCGCGTCGGCGCCCGGCTTGCCCGCGCGCTGGTTGAAGAACAGGAAGTTGCGGACCATCGGCGCGGTCTCGGTGTCGAAGCCCTGTGCCAATCGGGTCCCGTCGGGACCGGTGAAGCCGGCGAAGTCGAGCTGACCGGTCTGCAGGAGATTGGCCGCGGCGGATTCGCTCTTGACGATGCTGAGCTCGAGCGTGGCGGGGGAGCGGCCCGCCCGGTCGGCGGCGAAAGCGGGAAACGCGTCGAAACCCTCGCGCAGGGAGGCGATGTAGCGGGAGCCGCGTTCACTCGCTGTCAGGACGTAGGGGCCGGTGCCTGCGCCGACCACCGAACCGGTGGCCAGGCCGGTGGGGTCGTCCAGACCGGGCTGACAGATGATGCCCGAGTTGACCAAGCCCAGCGAGGGGAGCAACTCCGTCCAGGGCGTAGCCATGCGTACCGAGACGGTGCCGGCCGCGTCGTCGCCGGTGATGGTGGTCTTGTCGCCGCCATTGGCCGGGCCGAACGTGTACGCCGCGCCTGGAGCCGTCTTGCGGAAGTACTCCAGCGATGCGGCGACCTGGCGCGCGGTGAGCGGGCTCCCGTCCGAGCAGGTCAGGCCCTGCTGCAAGGTGAAGGTGGCTTGCGTCGCGGTGACGTCCCACGACGCGGCCAGGCGCGGGACGACGACGTTGTCGTCGTCGAGGCCGACCAGCGTCGAGTAGAGCAGCCGGTCGACGGCGTACTCGGAGGATCCGGCCGCCCGTGCGGGATCGAAGCTACCGACGTCGGAGGTCAGCGCCAGGCGCACCGTCCCGCCGGACGCGCCGCCCCGATCGGCGGTCTGCGATGTCGTGCACGCGGCGAGTGTCGCGACCGCCGCGACACACGCTGCGAAGAGGGGGCGTTTCATGCGAACTCCTTGATGCGTGAGGTGACATCAAGGAAGCAGCGTCGCTGCCGAACGCCGGACTATCGCAAATGTCGGCCATTGCGGGCGCGCTGGTGCCGAATACGGGCGGAGAAGGTTGTTTTGCCGAGGATAATCGCCACCGGCGGGGCCCGGCTCGCGCTGCGCGCCGGCGGCGGGCCGCCGGGTTCTATCGATCGGTGGGTGAGTCGGCCGCCGTGGCGCGCGTGCGCAGGGCATCGACGAGCGCGTCCTCGGCTCCGGAAGCCGTGCGGTCCGCCCAGCGACCGATCGGAATGTGGCGCAGGTAGCGCCCGTGGGGGTCGAGCAGGGTAGCGCCGATCTTCAGCGGCCACAGCGCCATCGACCGATCGGCGATGGCGAGGTCCGGCATGGCTTCGGTGAGCCGCGCCTCGAAGGCGGGCATATCGGCCATCGTGCGCAGCCAGACGTTGAAGATCAGATTGCGCGGCCCGGTCATCGAGTAGCACATGCGGGTCTCGCGCATCGCCGCGATCGCGTGGCCGATCTCGGCGGCCCGCGCCAGCGGCGTTGCGGCCCAGAAGGTGACGCTGAGCGGCCAGCCCGACGCGAACCGCGCCACTTCGCAGCGATAGGCGATGGCGTTGTCGTGGTCGAGTCGCGCCAGTCGCCTGCGCACGGTGGTCGGGCTCATCCCGGTGCGCTCGGCCAGAGTGGTGACCGACTGCCTGCAGTCGCGACTGAGTTCGGTCACCAGCGGGATGTCGGCGGCGTGGATGGAGCCGTAACCGGGCGTGCGGCGCTGGGTCTGCGCCGACAACGCGGTGTGGGCCATCCGGGTCCGATCGAGCCGCCAGCGGCTGCCCTCGGTGAACGAGGTGGTCACCACCTGCGAGCGGGTGGTGACCACACCGGCGAGGGCGCCGAGCCGGAAGGTGACATAGCGGGCCAGGGACGCGTGGTCGAAGAAGGCCGCGGTGATCATCAGGTCGCGCGCACCCGTGGTGAGTTCGACGGTCACCAGGTTCACATCGAGGGCGAGTTCGGCCGCTACTTCATGCAGACGTCCTGGAGCACAGTCGATTTCGATGACGGCGAGGATCGGCGACACGCCGTCGATGCTGAGCGGATAGCAGGTGAGCCAGGCCAGGCCCTCGCTGTGCAGCCGCGCCCAGCGGCGTGCCGCGGTGGAGCCGTCGATGCCGAGGGCACGTCCGATCTGCTGCCACTGTGCCCGCGGCGCCACCTGTAGGGCCGCCACCAATTCGTAGTCGAGCTCGTCCAGCGTGGCGGAATTCTGCATAGTTGGGCCTTTCAACGGCGAGATCCGGCAAATTGTATCGGTCCGGCGACTCGATCGGCACCGTGAAGCGGCCCAGCCCTTCCATCCGAGGAGCCCACCGTGGTGAACGAACTCAGCGCGCTATCGACCCCGTCCCCCCTCGCCGGGCTCGGTCGAACGATCGTCCCGGCGACCACCGAGGACCCCTGGCAGCGGGTGTACCGGCAGTTGCACGCCCATCCGGAACTGTCGGGCAGGGAATTCGCCACCGCGAGCCTGGTAGCCGAACAGCTGCGCGCGCTGCCGGGCTGGGAGGTCACCGAACGGGTCGGCGGCACCGGGGTGGTCGGGGTCCTGCGGGGCGGGCCGGGCCCGGTCGTGTGGATGCGGGCCGATATGGACGCTCTGCCGGTGCACGAGGACACCGGACTGGACTACGCCTCGACCGTGTCCGGTGTCATGCACGCATGCGGACACGACATACACGTGGCCGCGTTGCTCGGTGTCTGCGCCGAATTGGCCGCCGGCGATACCGTCACCGGTACCGTCGTCGCGATCTTCCAGCCCGCGGAGGAAACCGGCGCGGGTGCGGCCGGCATGTTGAACGACGGTCTGCTGGAGCGCTTTCCACGCCCGGATATCTGTCTCGGGCAGCACGTCGGGCCGACCCCGGCCGGACTGGTCCTCACCCGCAGCGACACCCTGATGGCGGCATCGGATTCGGTGCGGGTGCGGCTGGCGGGCATCGGCGGACACGGGTCGAGTCCGCATCTGGCCGTGAATCCGCTGACCATGGCCGCCTCGCTCGTCCTGCGCTTGGACGGCCTGGTCGCGCGTCAGGCGGCCGTAGGGTCGAGTCCGGTGCTCACCGCGGGTTCGTTGCACGTGGGCACGCGGCCGAACATCATTGCCGAGAACGCCGAACTCCTGCTCACTCTGCGCACGTTCTCCGAGCGTTCCCGCGCGCAGATGATGGAGGCGATCCGGCGGGTCGTCGCGGCCGAGGCCGCGGCGGCGGGTACCGCCATCGCGCCGGAGGTCGAGTTCTACGACCACTTCCCGATGACGGTGAACACTGTGGGCGCCACCGAGCGGGTGATGGCCGAACTCGGCGCGACCGGGTTGGCTGTGCTGCCCTTGAGGAACCCGCTCAGCGGCAGTGAGGACTTCGGTCTCCTCGGCACGGCGGCAGGCTGTCCGTCGGTGTTCTGGAACATCGGTGGCTTCGGCCCCGATCGCTTCGGCCCCGACGACGCGGCGTATATGCTGGCCGAAGGCACGGTACCGCCGCATTTCCCGGTCAATCACTCCTCGCGTTTCGCCCCCGATCCGGCGGTGACGCTGCCCGCCGCGATCGCCGCGATGGGCGCTGCCGTACGGGCGGAACTGGGTATCGGCGAATGTTGTGCGGCCGTGAAATGAACGCTCGGTGTGACCCCCATCTCGTTCACCGAACGGGCATCGACACGACACCGATGTGTCGCCCCGATGCCAGCTCGGACTGGCTTCATCAGCGGTATGACAATTTCGTCCGTGTTGACCGCGCCGGCGCCGGACTCCGGGGTGGGGAAGTCTCGGTACAGTCTGGTCGTCGCGTCCGATGCCGAGCACAGGGAGGCCGCGCAGCGGCTCCGATTCCAGGTCTTCGCCTCCGAACCCGGGTTCCGGATGCCCGACAACGGCACCGGCCTGGACGCCGACCGGTTCGACGAGCACTGCGACCACCTGCTGGTCCGTGACGAGTTCACCGAGCAGTTCGTCGGCTGCTACCGGATGTTGCCGCCGGACAAGGTGACCGCCGCGGGCGGGTACTACACGGCGACCGAATTCGATCTCACCCAGCTCGACCCGACCGGTCACCGGATCGTCGAGATGGGCCGGGCCTGCGTGGTGCCCGACCACCGCAACGGCTCGGTGCTCACCCTGATGTGGGCGGGGATTCTGCACTACATCCAGCTCACCGGCTACGACTGGGTGATGGGCTGCGTCTCGGTGCCCATGCAGGACGGCCCTCAGGACCCGGCCGGGGTGAACGTGCGCGGCGTGCGTGACCTGCTGCTGGGCCGCCACGCCTGCGACCCCGAGCGCCGGGTGCACCCGCACCGCCCGGTCGTCGTCGACGGGCTCTGCCTCGACGAGCTGACCCCGCCGAGCCGCCCCAAGCTCCCGCCGCTGCTGCGCGGATACCTGCGCCTGGGCGCCGAGATCTGCGGCGAACCGGCCCACGATCCCGATTTCGCCGTCGCCGACTTCGTCGCGCTGCTCGGCATGGAAACCATCAACACCCGGTATCTGGAGCGGCTGCAGAGCGCGGCCGCCAATTTCGACGGGAAGTAATCACCATGGTGTTCGACGCGCCGCCCGCCACTCACTCGCACTCGTGGATGCCGTCGAGCCCCTGTGGTTCACGCTGCATCGAACCGATCGACCAGGTCGGTACCGCCAGGACGATCGCCCGGCTGGCCGGGGTGATCGGCCTGGTGCTCACCTTCCCCGTGCTGACCGCGGCGACGCCGAGGTCACGCCGGGAGAACGTGCAGCGCCGGTATGCCCGCGCCGCACTCGGTTGCCTGGGGATGCGACTGCGCATCATCGACAACCGCACCCCCGAGCAGGGCGCGTCGACGGCAGGCTTCGCCGAGCCGGGCACCGCGGTGATGGTGGTGACCGGGCACATCGGCTGGGCCGACGTGGTCGCCCTGGCCGCGGTGCAGCCGGTCGGCTTCGTCGCCCGCGCCGACATGGTCGAGTGGCCGGTGCTGGGCAAGCTGGCCCAGCTCACCCGGGTGATCCCGATCGAGCGGGCCCGCCTGCGCGAATTGCCGGGCGTGGTCGGTCAGGTCGGGCGGCGGCTGGCCGAGGGCAACCGGATCGCGGTCTTCCCGGAGGGCACCACCTGGTGCGGGCGGGCCTACGGCTCGATGCGCCCGGCCATGTTCCAGGCCGCGATCGACACCACCACCCCGGTGCAGCCGGTTCGGCTGCGCTACCTCGACCGGCACGGCGTCCCGTGCACGGTGCCCGGTTTCGTCGGCGACGACAGCTTCGCCGATTCGGCGAAGCGGGTACTGCGCAGTCGCGGCATGGTCGTCGAGATCTCGCTCGAGCCGCTGGAGCACCCGGGGTCGGACCGCCGCGATCTCGCGCGGCGGTGCGAGGCCGCCGTGCGCGGTACGGACCGCTCGCGCCACGGCGTGCGCGACACCGAATGGATCGAAGCGGGCAACACCCGCGTGCAAGATCCGTCGGTCGATCAGCGGACGCCGGAAAAGGTATCGGCTACTGCCTGGTAACCGATTGCCGGTGCTTCTCGTCCTTTACCGGGGACCGCGCTCGCGGTCTCCGGTAAAGGCGTTCGTCTGACCGAATTGCGGAGGATTCGCAGGTCCGAGACCGGCGGGGAATCGGCGCGAAATGTGAAACAGTCACATCCGCCCCAAAGTCGTTCGCGCAGCATATGACCTGCGTATGACGTGGGTTACATACCGGGCAGTTGGCTATACCCAACCATTGTGAACTGAAACCTCCAAATTGCCGCTGCGCCAAAATTGATGAGATATTTGCGGTACCGTCACGCAGGATTTTCCCGATACCCCGGTGTAGCCGAGAGTCCAGGCGACGTTCGAGCAGTGCGATCGCAGGGGTGATCGATGGTGAAGGGAAGCATTACCGGTGACCGAGCAAGCTTCTGGCGTACGTCGTCCCGCCGCGCGCCGCGGCCGTCGATCGCCGGTGTCCACCCTGCCCCGGCTGCTGATGGCCGCCGTCGAGCGCGCACCGGAGGCGCAGGCGCTGAGCCTGGCCGGACGCGTGCTCACCTACACCGAACTCGACCAGCAGTCCTCGCAGCTGGCCCGGGTGCTGATCGAGCGCGGTGTCGGCCCCGGTGACCGGGTGGTGCTGGCACTGACCCGATCGATCGAGTCGATGGTGGCGCTGTGGGCGGTGGCCAAGACCGGCGCCGCGTTCGTGCCCGTCGACCCGCGCTATCCGGCCGAGCGGGTCGCGCACATGCTCGCCGACTCCGGCGCCGGATTCGGCGTCGCCCTGGCCGCCGACGCCGCCCGGCTCGACGCCGGACTGCGCTGGCTGGCCCTGGACTCCGCCGAGTGCCGCGACGAGCTCGAGCGCGCCCCGGACGCGCCCGTGGTCGCCGGCGACCGCACCCGCAGGCTGTTCGGCGAGGACATCGCCTACATCATCTACACCTCCGGCTCGACCGGCGTGCCGAAGGGCGTCGCCGTCACCCACACCGGCCTGGCCGGGCTGTGCGCCGAGCAGATCCGCCGCTTCCGGATCACCGGCGCGTCCCGCACGCTGCACTTCGCCTCGCCCAGCTTCGACGCCAGCATCCTGGAGCTGCTGCTGGCCATCGGCGCCGGCTCGACGATGGTCATCGCGCCGCCCGACATCTACGGCGGCGACGAGCTGACCGACCTGCTGCGCGCCGAACGGGTGACCCACGCCTTCATCACCCCCGCCGCGCTCGCCGGTGTCGACGGGTCGGATCTGCCGGACCTGGCCGCGATCGTCGTCGGTGGCGAGGCCTGCCCGCCGGAGCTGATCGCGCGCTGGTCGCCGGGACGCAACTTCTACAACCTCTACGGCCCCACCGAGACCACCGTCGCGGCCTCGATCAGCGATCCGCTGGCCCCCGGTGACCTGATCACCATCGGCGGCCCCATCCCCGGCATGACCGCGGTGGTCCTCGATGCCCGGCTGCGGCCGGTCCCGGACCGCACCCCCGGCGAGCTGTATCTGGCCGGTCCCGGTCTGGCCCGCGGCTATCACGAGCGCGCCGGGCTGACCGCGGCCCGTTTCGTCGCCGATCCGATCACCGGTGGCCGGCTCTACCGCACCGGCGACCTGGTGAAATGGGAGTTCACCGCCGACGGCGACCCGCAGCTGACCTTCCTCGGCCGCACCGACGCCCAGGTCAAGTTGCGTGGCTTCCGCATCGAGCTGGGCGAGATCGACGCGGTGCTCACCGCCGACGCGTCCGTCCGCTTCGCGACCACCCTCGTGCGCACCCTGCCCAGCGGCGTGGACGCGCTCATCGCCTACGTCGTGCCCGCGGCGGCCGCCACCGTCGACTCGGCCGCGCTGACCCGCCTGGCCGAGCGGCGTCTGCCCGCGCACGCCGTCCCCGCCGCCATCGTGCCCATCGAGCGGCTGCCGCTCACCCCGGTCGGCAAGCTCGACTACCGGGCGCTGCCCGAGCCGGAGCTGACCGCCCGCGCCTTCGCGGCTCCGCGCACCGGCACCGAGGAGTCGGTCGCCGAGATCTTCGCCGACCTGCTCGGCGCGGGCCCGATCGGCCGCGACGACGACTTCTTCGCCCTCGGCGGCAACTCGCTGCTGGCCACCCGCCTCGCTGGCCGCCTCGGCGCGAGCACCGGCGTGCGCGTGCCCGCCCGTACCGTGTTCGAACACGGCACCGTCGCCGACCTGGCCGCCGCGCTCGACGCACTCGTCGGCGAGGCGGCCGTGCGGGTCCCGCTGACCCGGCGTGCGCGCGGCGAGCGGGTACCGCTGTCGCTCGCCCAGCAGCGCATGTGGTTCATGGCCCGCCTCGACCCCGGTTCCAGCGCCTACAACATCCCGGTCGCGCTGCGGCTGTCCGGCCCGCTCGACACCGCGGCCCTGACCGCCGCTCTCGACGACGTGCTCGACCGCCACGAGGTCCTGCGCACGGTGTACCCCGAGTACGACGGTCAGGGCTACCAGCGGGTGCTGTCGGTGGCCGAGGCCGGGCTCGACGTGCCCGTCACCGCGATCGCCGAGTCCGACCTGCGGATGGAGCTGGCCCGGCTGACCTTCGGCGGCTTCGATGTCTGCGCGCGAGTTCCCGTGCGCGCCGCGCTGTTCCAGCTCTCGGCGACCGAACACGTGCTGGCCGTGGTGGTGCACCACATCGCCACCGACGGCTTCTCCCTCGCTCCGCTCACCCGTGACCTGGTGACCGCCTACGCCGCGCGCACCCACGGCGCGGCGCCGGACTGGGCCCCGCTGCCGGTGCAGTACGCCGACTACACCCTCTGGCAGCAGGAGATGCTCGGCGCGGCCGAGGATTCCGGCTCGCTGCTGGCCCAGCAGCTCGGGTACTGGCGCGAGGAACTCGCGGGCACGCCGACCCTGCTGGAGCTGCCCACCGACCGGCCGCGTCCGCCGATCGCGGGCAGTCGCGGCGCCGCGCACCACTTCGCGGTCGACGCGTCGCTGCACCGGGCGCTGGACACCCTGGCGCGCGACCACAACGCGTCGCTGTTCATGGTGGTGCGGGCCGCGCTGTCGGTGCTGCTCGCGCGCATCGCGGGCACCGACGATGTCACCGTGGGCGCGCCGGTCGCCGGTCGTGGTGAGCCCGAACTCGACGACCTGGTTGGCATGTTCGTCAACACTGTCGTGCTGCGCACCCGCGTCGACGCCGCCGAACCCTTCACCGCCCTGCTGGATCGGGTCCGCGAGACCGACCTGGCCGCCTTCGCCCACGCCGACGTGCCGTTCGAACGTCTTGTCGCCGAACTGGATCCGCCGCGCACCCAGGCGCATCACCCGCTCTACCAGGTGGCGCTGTCGTTCCAGAACTTCGGCGGCGCCCGGCTGGAACTGCCCGACCTGGCGGTCTCGGCCGTCGACCTGGGCGACGAGGTCGCGCCGGTCGATCTGCAACTGACCGTCGTCCCGCACGAGGACGCGGCGGGCCCGGCCGGACTGCGCTGCTCCTGGCGCTATGCCACCGATCTGTTCGACGAGTCGACCATGGCGACGCTGGGTCAGCGCCTGGCCGGGCTGCTGGCCGCGGCCGTCGCCGCGCCGGACCGCCCCGTCGGCGACCTGCCGCTGCTGACCGAGGCCGAACGCGGCGAACCCGCGGGCGAGGAGCGGCTGGTCCCCGAGGCGACCCTCGCCGAGGCCGTCGCGACGCAGGCGCTGCTGCGCCCGGACGCGCCCGCCGTCACCTTCGCCGAATCGACGCTGACCTACGGCGAATTCGCGAGCCGGGTCAACCGGCTGGCCCGGCTGCTCGTCGCCACCGGCGTCGGCCCCGGCACGACCGTGGCGGTCGCGATCCGGCCGTCGATCGACCTGGTCGTCGCCATGTACGCGGTCTTCACCGCCGGTGGCGCCTACGTGCCGATCGACCCGGACGCCCCGGCCGAGCGCCGCGCCGACATCGTGTCGGTCGCCGCCCCGGTCTGTGTGCTGACGACGGTGGCCGACACCGTCGAGGTGGACGGTCTGCCGGTCGTCTCGGTCGATCTGGTCGCGAACTCCGGTGCGCTGTCGGCCTTCCCGGACCGTCCGCTGACCGATGCCGACCGCCTGCGCCCGCTGCGCGCGCTGGATCTGGCCTATGTCATCTTCACCTCCGGGTCCACCGGCAAGCCCAAGGGTGTCGGGGTGCCGCACTCGGCCATCGTCAACCAGGCGGCCTTCATGGTCGGCGAGTACGCCGTGGGCACCGACGACACCGTCCTGCAATCGATTCCGTGGACCTTCGACGCCTCGATGATCGGCTTCGCGACCCCGCTGCGCGCGGGCGCGCACATGATCGTGGCCGCCGCGCCCGGTCTGACCGACCCGGCCTACCTCGCCGGTCTCATCGCGCGACATCGGGTCACGGGCACCACGATCGTGCCGTCGGTGTTGCAGATGCTGCTCGAGGCGGCGCCGTCCGGCGCGTTGCGCTCGGTACGCGCGGTCTGGGTCGGTGGCGAGGCGCTGCCCAACGCCACCATCACCCGCTTCACCACCGCCACCGCGGGCAGGCTGCACAACCTGTACGGACCCACCGAGGCGACGGTGTCCATCACCGCCGCCGATGTGACCGATATCGGCGACGGCATCGTCCCGATCGGCACGCCGCACTGGAACTCTCGCGCCTACGTCCTCGACGCCCGGCTGCGGCCGGTGCCGGTCGGCACGCCCGGTGAGCTCTACCTGGCCGGCGCGCAGCTGGCGCGGGGCTACCTCGGCAGCCCGGACAAGACCACCGAGCGCTTCGTCGCCGATCCGTACGGTCCCGTCGGTGAGCGCATGTACCGCACCGGTGACCTGGTCCGCAGGCTCCCCTCGGGTGACCTGACCTACCTGGGCCGCACCGACGTCCAGCTCAAACTGCACGGCCTGCGCATCGAGCCCGGCGAGATCGAGGCCGCGCTGCGCGCCCACCCGGCCGTCGCGGGCGCCGCGGTGACGGTGCACCATGAACAGCTCGTCGGCTACGTCGTCCCGGCCGCCGGGCAGACCGTCGACCTCGCCGATGTGCAGGCCGTGATCCGAACACTGTTGCCGCCGTACATGATTCCGCACCGGCTGCTGGAGCTGGCCGAGTTCCCGCTCGGCGCCACCGGCAAGCTCGACCGCAAGGCGCTGCCCGCGCCCGCGGTGCGACAGCGCGAGTACCAGGCGCCCGCGACCCTCGACGAGGAGATCGTGGCGGCGGTGTTCGCGCAGGTCCTCGACCTGGAGCGGGTCGGCCGCGACGACGACTTCTTCGTCCTCGGCGGCACCTCGCTCTCGGCGATCCGGGTGCGCGCCGCGCTCGCCGAGCGCCTCGGCATCGAGGTGCCCCTGCGTCTGCTGTTCAGCTACCCGCTGGTCAGCGACCTGGCACTGGCCGTGCGCGACGAATCCTCGGCCTCGGCGGCGGGCCCCGATCCGGCCGTCGACACCGTCCTGGACCCCGCGATCGATCTCACCGGCTGCGCGCCCCAGCGCCCCGGCGATCCGGCGACGCTGCTGCTCACCGGCGCCACCGGGTTCCTCGGCAGCTTCCTGCTGCGCGAACTGCTCGAGCAGACCCGGGCGACGATCCACTGCCTGGTCCGGGCCACCGACGACGCGAGCGCGGTGGACCGGATCGTCGCGACCGCCGCGAAGTACAGCATCGATCTGACGCCCTACCGGGACCGGATCGTCGGCGTGCCGGGCGATCTGGCGCAGCCGAGGCTGGGCATCGAACAGCTGCGCTTCGCCGAACTGGCCGCGCGGGTCGACGCGATCTATCACAACGGCGCGCTGGTCAACCATCTCGAGCCGTACGCCCGGATGCGCGACGCCAATGTCGGCGGCACCACCGAGGTGCTGCGCCTGGCGACCACCACCCGGGTCAAGCCGGTGCACTACGTCTCGACGTTGTCGGTACTGGCCGGTATCCCGCAGGACAGCGGCGTGCCCGGCGGTCTGCCCGGTTACGCCATGACCAAGTGGGTCGCCGAGCAGCTGGTGCACACCGCGATCGAGCGCGGCATCCCGGTCGCCGTCTACCGGCCCGGCCTGATCACCGGCGACTCGCGCACCGGCGTCGCGCCCGCCGAGGACGCCTGGTGGACCATGCTGCGCGCCATGCTGGTGCTCGGTGTCGCCGTCGACGTGCGCGCGATCGGCGTCGAGATGGCCCCGGTCGACCACGTCGCGGCGGGCATCGTGCACCAGTCGCGTGACGCCGCCGCGATCGGCAACATCTACCGGGCGGCGGGCGCCCAGGTGCCGCTGCAGGTGGTCTACGAGGAGATCCTGCGCCGTCACTACCGGTTCGACTTCATCGACCCGATGGAATTCGGCCTGACCCTGACCTCCGCCGCCGAACGCGCGGACGCCGATCCGATCCTGGCCCGCGCCTCGGCCCTGAGCGGCAACTACGCCGCCGCCACCGCCGCGGCGACCCCCGCGACGGTCCTGAGCGCGGTCGAATCCGCCGCCCCCGCCGAGCCCTACCGGGGGTTGCCGATCGAGTTCCCCGCGGTCGACGCGACCGTCATCAGCCGCTACTTCGACCATTACATCGAGACCGGGTTCTTCCCCGCACCGGACGCGGGCACCCTGGCGCCGGCCTAGGCGTCCGCCGGGAACACCGCGTCGACCTCCACCTCGACCAGCCAGCCCGCGACCGGCAGGCTCGCCACCTCGAGCGCGAACCTGGTCGGCCGCGCGGCATTGCGGACCAGGGGAGCGGCGGGGGCGGCGGTGCCGAGCGGGACGAGCTCGGTATCGCCGGTGTCGAGGTTGGTGTTGGCGAAGAACTGGCGGTAGGCGCGGTTCCAGCCCGCGTAGTCGGCACGGTCGGTGCCGGGAGCGTTGTCGAGGAACACCCGCATGGTGACCACGTCGTCCAGGGTCAGTCCCTGAGCTTCCAGGTTCTCCCTGATCCGGGCCAGTACCGACATCCCCTGCGCCTCGGTGACGGTCACGCCGGGCCCCAGCGTGCCGCCGGCGAATTGCTGGGTGTCGATGAAGGATTCGGGACTGCCGGTGGGGGCTGTCTTGTTGAGCGCGGTGGGGCCGATGCCGCTGGTCTTGTAGACGGCGGCGTCGGCGGCGATCACCACGCCTTGCGCGATCATCGGAGTGGCCTGTCCCGCTTCCAGAATCGACGAGCTCGGGGCCTGCTTCGGGGTCTGGGCGGCGTCGGAATCGGCGGAACAGCCGGTGAGGGTGAGGGTCACGAGGGTCGTCGCGGCGACACCGATCAGGGTCTTCATGGTGGGTCTCCTTGTCCGAGTGGGTTGTTCAGGCGGCGACGCGGGCGTGCAGCGCGGTGACCACATCGCGGGCCGAGGTGAAGGCGCCGTGCTGCCAGGCGATCGCGTTGGACAGGTGGTCGCCGGCGAAATACACCCGTTCGACCGGCGCGAGCAGCGTGGTGTATTCCGGCGTGGCGACCCCGCCGTGCGCGTCGCTGCCGGACCAACCGACCCACGCGCCCTCGGAATACTTGGTGCGCCGCCAACTGCCGGAGAACGACGAGGCGATATCGCGCCCGTACTTCTCGCCGTGGATGGCCGAACCCTCTTCGACCGCCTTCGCCAATCGCTGGCGGTGGGTGAGGGATTCGAAGGCCTGATGCCGTTTGCCGGTGTTGTAGTAGCCGACCACCACACCGCGTTCGCCGTGGTAGTGGTCGTACGGGAACATGATCTGCGCGATGTCCTTGTCGGTATTGGTCGCGCCGCCGTAGATCCGGTCCTCCAGCTCCCACCAGCGCCGCGAGTACTCGATGCCGAGCTTGCCGGAGGACACCGGGATCGCCGCTTTCAGCGCCGTCAGCACGCCGGCGGGCAGATTGGTGGCCAGGCGCCCGACGAGATTCGGGGGCAGCGTGCAGATGCAGTAGTCGGCGTCGATGGCCTGCTTCGCACCGTCCTGGGTGTACTCGACCCGCACCCCACCCGGGGTGTTCCGCATGGCCGAGACCTCGGCGCCGAAGCGGATCCGCTCGGTGCCGATCTCGCGCTGAAAGGCGGTGTAGATGCGGTCCATGCCGCCGACCGGGGTCATCATCATCATGGCCTGGTCGTAGCCGAACTCGAAGCTGAAGTTGCGGCCGAGACCGCTGCGGATGGTGTCGGACAGGGCGAACGGCTTGCGCTGGTCGCCGAAGTTCAGTCCCGCACCGGGTTCGGAGTCGTAGCCGCGCCGGGGCGAACCGAGATAGCGGCCGTCGCTGGACAGATCGCCGAAGTCGCGCAGGAACGAGGCCAGCGCCTCTTTGTCGGCGCCGGTGAGCACATCGTCGAGCGCGCCCCGCGACGCTGCCTTCTGCAACAGCTCCGACAGGTAGCCGTACATGTCGGCCTTGGCCGCCCGGTACTGCACCGACTGCCCGGAGATCGGCGTCGCGCTCTGGTAGTTGACCAGGGTGTTGGCGTTCTGATTGCCGAAGGGCTGGACCTCGACCCCCAGTTCGCGGCAGTAGTCGAGGGTGATGTGGCCCTGCGGAATCCGCGTGGCGCCCAGATTGAAGTAGTGCCCCTCGGCGAACGTGCAGGTCTGGGTTTCGCCGTTGAGGTCGGTCTCGGTCGTGCCGTTGCGTACCGACCACACCCGCCCGCCCGGCCGCTTCCTGGCCTCGAGCACGGTCACGTCGTAGCCCGCCTTGCGCAATTCGTAGGCCGCGCACAGTCCGGCGGGCCCGCCACCGAGGATCGCGACCGACGCGCCCGCGGCCGACGTGCCGAGAAGATCGCCCCTGGCGGGGGACCGGAACGGCACCTGCGCCGTGGCGGGCGCCAGACCCAGCGTCGACAACGCTCCGTAGGCCAGCCCCGCGCCGCCGGTGACCCCGAGGCTCTGCATGAATGATCTTCTGGTGACTGCCATGGGGCGCTCCGTCCGCTGATCCGCGATGTCCGTTCCGTGAAAGTCTCGAAGGGCGCTGCGGCGGTGGCGCTACGCCGGGGAAAACGTTCACCGGGTGGCGAGTGAGAGGGGCGGCGGCACTTTCTCGCTCGGTGTCCACCGACGGACTCACCACCGCAATATCGCCGAAACCCGCTCTGGTTAGGGTCGCCCGCACCGGCGAGCACGCGTCGCCGGCGTGGGAGGTGTGTGGTGACTGCTCTGGCCGACGCGGTCGCGAGGTCGTTCGCGGCGGGCGAACCCGAACGGCCCGCGGTGTCGCCGTTGCGCGCGCTGGGCCGCAGGCAGCTCTCGGGTGTCGCGCTGCTCGGTCAGTCGGTGGCCACGACCGCGCCCGCCGCCTCGATGGTGCTGCTGCCGGTGACCATGCTGACCCACGACGCGCTGCTGCCCGGGCTGGTCACGATCGTCGTCGCGACGGTGGTCGTCACCCTGATCGCGCACTGCCTGGCGCAGTTCACCCGGCGGCTGTCCGCGGCGGGCGGGCTCTACACCTTCGTCAGCCACGGCGCCGGGCCGCGGGCGGCGCTGACCTGCGGGGTCGGCATGCTCGTGAAGTATCTCGGCAGTGCCGCGCTGACGATGTATCACGGCTCGCAGACCGCGCTGGCGCTGGCCGCGCAGCTCGGAATCACTGTGCGCGGCTGGGGGATCGGCGCGGTCTACCTCGCCATCGCGGTGCTCGTCGGCGCCGTGCTGGTGCGGGGTGTCCGGTTCGCCGCGATCGCGATCCTGGCGGTCGAGGCGTGTTCGCTGAGCTTCATCATCGGTCTGATGCTGGTGTCGGGGCCCGCGGTGCCGATCACCCCGGTCGCGCCGAACGTGCCCGCGGTGCTGGCGATCGCGCTGTCGGCGCTGTTCGCCCTGGCGGGATTCGAGAGTGCCACCTTCTTCGCGCCGGAGACGCGGCGTCCGCTGGTGACGGTGACCCGCACCGTGCTGTGGACCCCGATCCTGTGCGGTGCCCTGTTCATCTTCGCGTCCTGGGCGGCCTGGTCGGGGCGCGCGGGGACGGTGGTCAACGCGTATCTGCACGGCACGGCGGGCGGAGCCGGCCTGCTCGTGGTGATCCTGCTGGACGCGGGACTCACGTGTTCGTGGCTCGGCTCGTCGATGGCGTCGTCGAATGCCGCCTCGCGGCTGGTCTATTCGATGAGCGTGGAGGGTGTACTGCCGCGGGTGTTCGGCCGGGTGGGCGCGCGGCTGCGGACCCCGCACGTCGCGTTGATCGTCAGCACCGGCACGGTCGCGGCGGGCGGTCTGCTCTTCGTCGCGCTCGACGGGGTGCCCATGCCGGTGAAGACCGTCGTGCGGACCGCGCTGGCGCTGTCCTACATCCTGGTCGCGGTGGCGGCGGTGCGGTTTCTCGCCCGCATCGACGAGCTGAGCCACCTGGATCGCTACGCGGGCGGGACCGCGAGCTCCGTCCTCGCCGTCGTCCTCGGGTATCTGACGGTCTCCGACGCGCGGCACGGTGTCCTGATCGCGCCCGTGATGGTCGTCGCCGTGTTGCTCGCGGGCGCGCTCTGGTACCGCTATCTCCGGCGGGCGCATCCCGAAAGCCTCCGCGCCATCGGGGTTTTCGACAGCCCCGAGTCGGCCGACGTCTTACCGGGCGCCGGGGTGTTCGCCGTCAACGCCCGCGGCGCGATCGCCCTGGTCGGGGTGCGGCGAAACGGGGGGAATCAGGCCGGGCGGCGGCGGTTCGGCCCCGGCGAACGATGACCGCGACGACCCGCCGCGACGGCCCGACCGGACACGAGCCGCGCGCTGTCCAGAAGGCCCTGGCCCTGCTGGAAGCGGTGGCGCGGCTGGGCTCGGGCGCCACCGCGAAGGAGATCGCCGCGCAGACCGGGATCGCCCCGGCGACGGCCTATCGGCTGCTGAATCTGCTCGTCGCCGACGGCTACCTGGTGCGCATCGAGGACCTGTCCGGCTTCGCGCTCGGCCGCCGCACTCGCGAATTGGCCGGTGCCGCACCCGAACCCGCGACCGATCACCGTCAGGTACTCGAGGATGTGCGTGCCCAGGTGCGCTTCGGCATCCATCTCGCCGCGTTCACCGGCCACCGGATCCGGATGATCGACAAGGATCCCGATCACGAGCTGAGCGGGGAGAAGATTCTCGTCCGCCATCCGCATGCCTCGGCCATCGGCAAGGTGCTGATGGCACAGCACCCCGAGCTCGCCGAGGGCCCACTGCGCCGGGTGACGACCTTCACGATCACCTCCCCGGCCGAACTCGCCGCCGAATTGCGGCGGGTCAGCGCGCGCGCCGTCGCCACCGAGGTGAACGAATGTCGCGTCGGCCGCAGCGCCGTCGCGGTGCCGGTGCGCGCGACCGACGGCACCGTCGCGGGCGCGCTGGCGGCCATCGGCACGACCGGCCGGCTACCGGTGCACGACCGCGATCTCATCGACCTGCTGGCCGCCTCGGCCCTGCGGGTGAGTTTCTGAGGGGAAGACCCCGCGGGAGCCGCGCAGCCGGCTCCCGCGGGACGCGATCACTTCGCGTAGTCGTAGAACCCGCGGCCGGACTTGCGGCCGAGGCGGCCCGCGTCGACCATCCGGCGCAGCAGCGCGGGCGGGGCCAGGTGCGGCTCGGCGAACTCGGCGTAGAGCGACTCCGAGGCGGCCAGGGCGATGTCGAGGCCGACGGTGTCGAGCAGGGTCAGCGGACCCATCGGGTAGCCGCAGCCGCCCTTCATGGCCGCGTCGATGTCCTCGGCGGTGGCGTAGCCGGACTCGAGCATCCGGATCGCCGAGCACAGGTAGGGGATGAGCAGCGCGTTGACGATGAAGCCGGAGCGGTCACCGGCCTGCACGGTCATCTTGCCCAGGGTGTTCTTGGCGTAGTCGGTGACGGCCGCGGCCGCCTCCGGCGCGGTCACCAGGGTCGAGATGATCTCGACCAGCGGCATCACCGGCACCGGGTTGAAGAAGTGCACGCCGACCACGCGCTCGGGACGCTCGGTGGCGCCGGCCACCTTGATCACCGGGATCGAGGAGGTGTTGGTGGCGAGGATGCCCTCGGGCTTGACGATCTTGTCGAGCTTGCCGAAGATCTCGTACTTGACCGACTCGATCTCCGGCGCGGCCTCGATCACCAGGTCACGGTCGGCGAACTCGTCGATGTCCAGGGTGACCCGCACGCGCGCGATCGCCGCGTCGGCCTCCTCCTGGGTGATCTTGCCGCGGGACACGCCCCGGCTGATCGAGCTCGCGATCCGCTGCTCGGCCGCCTCGGCGAACTCCGGCTTGGTCTCGAGCACGAGCACCGAGCTGCCTGCCTTGGCACACACCTCCGCGATGCCGGCACCCATGGTGCCGCCACCGATCACTCCGATCAACTCCACTGCAGAACTCCCAACATCGCATTGCCCTGGCTGTCCCGGGGATTATTTCACCCGAGCTGGCACTGAGTGCCACAGGCTGTCGAAAGCGCTGGCCACCGGGGGCACGGACGCCCACCGGGCCGCCACCGCCTCGATGGTCGAGCGGTGGCGGCCCAGCGGGTTTCGGCTATCGGACGGGCGTCAGCTCCGGCTCGGCCGGCTCCCGTCGCCCGCGACCGAGGACCGAGTGCCGACGGCCGTAGGCNGCTATCGGACGGGCGTCAGCTCCGGCTCGGCCGGCTCCCGTCGCCCGCGACCGAGGACCGAGTGCCGACGGCCGTAGGCGAAGTAGACGACGACACCGAGGGCCATCCAGATCACGAAGCGCAGCCAGGTCTCGATCGAGAGGTTCACCATCAACCACACGCACGCCAGCGCGCCGAGGACGGGCACCACCGGAACGAACGGGACGCGGAAGCCACGCGGCAGATCGGGGCGGGTCCGGCGCAGCACCAGCACACCGACCGACACCAGCACGAAGGCCACCAGGGTGCCGATATTGACCATTTCCTCGAGCGTGCCGAAGTCGACGAACCCGGCCAGCAGCGCGCAGACCACGCCCACGATCACGGTCAACCGGACCGGCGTGCCCTTCTTCCCGGTCTGGGCCAGGCCGCGGGGCAGCAGCCCGTCGCGGGCCATGGCGAACAGCACCCGGGTCTGGCCCAGGAACATCACCATGACCACCGTCGACAGACCGGCCAGCGCGCCGATCGCGATGATGTTCTTCACCCAGGTGGCACCGTGGATGGCGAAGGCCGTCGCGAGGGTGGCGTTGCCGTCGGCCAGCGCGGTGTAGGGGACCATGCCGGTGAGGATCAGCGAGACCGCGATGTAGAGCACGGTCACGATGGCCAGTGAGCCCAGGATGCCGCGCGGGATGTCGCGCTGCGGGTTGCGGGTCTCCTCGGCGGTGGTGGCGACCACGTCGAAGCCGATGAAGGCGAAGAACACCAGGCTGGCCGCGGCGAGCAGGCCGTACCAGCCGTAGCTGGTGCCGCCGGAGCCGGTGAGGAAGGCGAACAGCGACTGCCGCAGGCCCTCGGCCTTCTCCGACGGTGCCGACGGCGGGATGTAGGGGGTCAGATTCGACGGCGTGAAGTAGGTCGCGCCGACCACCAGGACCAGCGCGATCACGCCCAGCTTGATCGCCACGGCGATGGCCGACACCCGCGAGGACAGCTTGGTCCCGGTGGCCAGCAGCACGCCGACCACCGCGATGATCAGCACCGCGCCCCAATCGAAGTGCAGCGAGCCGATCTGCACCACCGGCGCCGACGACCCGAGCACATTGCCCAGATACTGCGACCATCCCTTGGCGACCACCGCGACCGCGAGTGCGAACTCCAGGATCAGATCCCAGCCGATGATCCAGGCGATGACCTCACCGAAGGTCGCGTAGGCGAAGGTGTACGCGCTGCCGGCGACCGGCACGGTCGAGGCGAACTCGGCGTAACACAGGGCCGTCAGGCCGCAGGCGACCGCCGCGAAGACGAAGGCGAGCGAGACCGCGGGTCCCGCCACCGTGCCCGCGGTGCGCGCGGTGAGGGTGAAGATGCCCGCGCCGATCACCACCGCGACACCGAAGATCGTCAGGTCCTTGGCCGTCAGATCCTTGCGCAGCTTGGACTCCGGATCGTCGGTGTCCCGGATCGACTGCTCGACCGATTTGGTGCGGAACAAGCCGCTCGTGCCGGTCATCAGAGCGACCGGGGGATGGCGTCGAGCCGGCGTTCGGCGAACCGGTTGGCGGCGGCGCCGGTCCCGATCCCTGCCGACAGCGCGGTGGCGATGATCTCGCGGCAGCGCGGGTAGATGTCGGCGACCTCGGCCTCGACCTCGGCCGGAGCGGCGCCGCGCAGTTCGCCCGCGACCTGGATGAGGCCGCCGCCGTTGGCGACGAAGTCGGGCACCCAGGTGATGCCGCGGTCGCTCAGCGCCTGCTCCACCTCGGGGGTCGCGAGCTGGTTGTTGGCCGCGCCGCAGATCAGCTTGGCCTCGATCGTCGGTGCGCTCGCCGCGGTGAGCGTGGCGCCCATGGCGCACGGGGCGTAGACGTCGACCGGGGCGGTGGCCACCGTGGACAGCAGCCGCACGGCGGGCTGTTCGTCGGCGATGCGCCGCAGGGCCGCCTCGTTCACATCCGTGACGCAGACCTCGGCGCCGTCGGCCAGCAGCAAAGCGGTGAGCTCGCGGCCGACCTTGCCGACGCCTTCCACGCCGACCGTGCGACCGGCCAGTGTCGGTGCGCCCCACACGGATTCCGCCCCGGCGCGCATCGCGTGAAAGACACCGAGGGCGGTCAGCCTGGCGCTGTCGCCGCTGCCGCCCGCGGCGACGCTGCGGCCGGTGACGTAGCGGGTGTGCCTGCCGATGACATCCAGGTCATCGGTGTCGGTGCCCACATCGCCCGCGGTGATGTAGCGCCCGCCGAGGGTCTCGACGAAGCGGGCGTAGGCCGCCAGCAGTTCTTCGCTCTTGGCGGTCGCCGGATCGCCGATGATCACCGCCTTGCCGCCGCCGAGGTCGACCCCGGCCGCGGCGGCCTTGTAGGTCATGCCCCACGACAGCCGCAGCACGTCCTGCAGCGCCGCGGACTCGTCGGCGTACGGGTAGAAGCGGGTGCCGCCCAGGGCCGGACCGAGCGCGGTCGAGTGGATGGCGATGATCGCCTTCAGCCCGGACCTGTCGTCCTCGCAGAACACCACCTGCTCGTGGGCGCGGGCGCTCAACTCGTGCGATCGGCCGAAGACTCCCGCTTCGGTGTGCACAACGGTCACTGTCGATTCCTTTCGGTGGCCGCGCACCACGGGTCGTGCCGGGGTGCGTCGGTGTTGTGGTGCCGCGGGTGTGCGGCGGTGGGGCGCACCACGGGGGTCGTGGTGCGGTGGCGCACGACGGTGGGATCGTCACCGCCGGTGCGCGACGGGTGTCGCGGAGCTCCGCAGTGGGCGCGCCGCAGGGTGTTTCGTCAGTACTCGATGCCGAGCTCGCGCAGTCTGTCGCGGTACAGCTCGACATTGGCGAGCTTGATGTCCTCGTAGCCGCGCACCACGTCGGGCAGCGCGGCGGCCGCGGTGGCGGTGTCGTAGTTCTCCGGGCGCAGCTCGGCCGCCAGCCGCCGCACCATGTCGGTGTAGTGGGCCAGCAGTTCCCGCTCGACCTTGCGGACGTGGGCATAGCCGAAGGGGTCGAGCTTGGTGCCGCGCAGGAACTTGCCCTTGGCCAGTACCTTCAGCGCCACATGCGATTTCGGCGCCAGCCCGATCTTCTTGCGCCTGCCCAGGGCCCGCAGTACCGGCGGATGCAGCCGGTAGGTGAGCTTCTCGCCGCCGGGGACCTGGGCCCCTACCTCGTCGAGGAATGCCGGATCGACCAGCAGCCGGGCCACCTCGTACTCGTCCTTGTAGGCGGTGAACTTGTAGAGCCCGCGTGCCACGGCCTCGCTGAAGTCGGTGCGGTCGGTGACCTTCCGCTCCGCCGCCCAGGCGATGTCGACGGTCTCGATGTAGCGTCGGGCCACCTCGGCGTTCTGGTAGCCGATCAGGTTCGCCGCCCGCAGCTCCAGGAGCCGCCGCACCTCGCCGTCGAAGTCGGTGTGCGCCAGCAGTTCCACCGGCACCCGCGGGGGAGTGCGTCGCGGCTGCCCCTCATCGACAGCCGCGGCGAACGCGGCCGGATCGGCGACGGCGACCCGCCCCCATCGGAACGCCGCGATATTGGCATCCACCGCGACCCCGTTGATCCCGATGGACTCCTCGATCGCCGCCACCGGCAGCCGCAGCCCACCGGACTGCACGGCCGCGCCGACGATCAGGAAGTTGGCCGCCGCGGTGTTGCCGAACAGGGTCTGCGCCGCCGCGAGGGCGTCGAGCTGGTGCGTCGAACGCGATACCGCCGCGAGCCGATCCAGCAGCGTCTCGGTGGCGGGGTAGGCCACCGACTTGTCGTAGACCATGTCGCCGGTGGGGGTCTGGCTCGTCGAGGCCACGGCCACGGTCCGGGCCGCGTCGCCGTACTGCAGATACCGCGATTCGGTGGCGGTGAGCAGGTCGACGGCGAGCAGGCAGTCCGCGCTGCCCGGGGTCAGCCGGTTGGCCGGCTCCAGCTCCGCACCCGAGAACCGCAGGTGTGAGACCACCGGACCGGCCTTCTGGCTCATCCCGATCTGGTCCAGGCTCTCCACCTCGTAGCCGGCGCGCAGGGCAGCGGTGGCCAAGACCTGATTCACCGTCACGATGCCGGTGCCGCCGATGCCGGCGATCAGCACGTTCTGGGTGCGTTGTGGCGCGCCGAGGCCGGGGTCGGCGACGGTGGGCGGTGCGGTGGACTTGCGGCGCTTGGCCTTTCGGGGCTTGTCGGGCACCGTCTCCACCGTGACGAACGACGGGCAGTCGCCGTCGAGGCAGCTGTAGTCGGTGTTGCACGAGGTCTGATCGATGCGGGTCTTGCGGCCGAACTCGGTCTCGACCGGCTGCACGGACAGACAGTTCGACTTGGTGCCGCAGTCGCCGCAGCCCTCGCAGACCGCCTCGTTGATCACCACCCGGGTGTTGCGCACCGGCAGCGCGCCGCGCTTGCGCTGCCTGCGCGCGTCGGCGGCGCAGTGCTGGTCGTAGATCAGCACGGTGACGCCCTCGATCTCGCGCAGCCTCCGCTGGGCCTCGTCGAGCCGGTCGCGGTGCCACAGCAGCGTGCCTTTGGCGAGCGAGCGCTTCCGGTGCCGCCGAGGTTCGTCGGCGCAGATGATGATCTGCCGCACGCCCTCGGTGGTGAGCTTGTGTGTCAGCTGCGCGACGGTGAGCACGCCCTCCACGTCCTGGGCGCCCGTCATCGCGACGACCTCGTTCCAGAGCAGCTTGTAGGTGATGTTCACCCCGGCCGCGACACACGCCTGCACGGCCAGCTGCCCGGAGTGGAAGAAGGTGCCGTCGCCGATGTTCTGGAACAGGTGCGGCACATCGGTGAACGGCGCCTGGCCGATCCACTGACTGCCCTCCCCGCCCATCTGGGTCAGCCCGGTAACCGCGCTGTCGGCGCGTCCGGACATGGTCACCAGGGTGTGGCAGCCGATGCCGCCGCCGCCGATCGAGCCCTCCGGCAGCGCGGTGGACCGGTTGTGCGGGCAGCCGCTGCAGAAGTACGGCGTGCGCTTGGCGGACAGGACCTCCAGCGGAAGTGCCGGGGGCGCTGCCCTTTTCAGCTCCACCCGGCCGCGGAGGACCCGGCGCAGCGGGGCGAGCAGCCGACCGGCGGTGAGTTCGCCGTCGACCGGCATCAGGCGCGCGCCGCGCTCGTCGTGCTTGCCGAGGACGCGGGGTGCGTCCTGGGTGCCGTAGAGGATGTCGCGGATCTGGGTCTCGATGAACGCGGTCTTGTCCTCGACCACCACGAGCTCGTCGAGGCCGCGGGCGAACTCGGTCACCGCGGCCGCGCCGACGGGGTACGGCATGCCGATGCGCAGCAGCCGGATACCGGCCCGATGCATGGCCGCCTCGTCGACGCCCAGGTCGAGCAGCGCCTGGCGGACCGCGTCGAAGGTGGTCCCGGTGGCCGCGATGCCCAGCTTCGCCCCGGCCGGATCCACCTCGACCACGTCGAGGGCGTTGGCCGCCGAGTACGCCTGCACCATCGCCCAGCGCGGACCGTAGAGGTCCGCCTCGGCGAGCACGCTGTCGGCGGGCGCCGCCATCGGCCGCTGCCGGTAGCCGAACGGCTTGCCCTCCCACTGCACCTCGGGCACGGTGACGGCGAGATCGGCCACGCTCGCGTCGACGGTCCAGGCGCCGTCGGCCACGTCGGCGACGATCTTCAACGCCACCACGCAGCCCGAGGCCCGCGACAGCGCGATGCCCCGCATCCCCAGAGTGATGATCTCCTCGGCATTGCGCGGGAACAGCACCGGCACGCCCAGCGCGGCCAGCGAGCGTTCGCTCACCGCGGGCACGGTCGACGACTTCGACGCCGGATCGTCGCCCACCAGCAGCAGTACGCCACCCCGCGCGTTCACCCCGTACATGTTGGCGTGGCGGATCGCGTCGGTGGCGCGGTCGACGCCGGGCCCCTTGCCGTACCAGACGCCGACCACGCCGTCATGGGTCGCTGTGCCGGCGGGCAGCTCGGCCTGACTGCCCCAGACCGCGGTGGCGGCCAGTTCCTCGTTGAACCCGGGGACGAAGGTGATGTCGTGCTCGGCACGCACCTCCGGCATCCCGAGCAGCATCTTGTCCACCCCGCCCAGCGGACTGCCCTGATAGCCCGAGACGAAGGTCGCCACCCGGCGCCCGGCGCGCAGATCGCGCACATGCTGTTCCACGAGCAGCCGCGCGATGGCCTGGACGCCGGTGAGCAGCACCGGTCCGGCTCCGGAGCGATAACGATCGGCGAGGTCGTAGGGCGCGGCAGGCTCGGCCTGCGGCCGGGCGGTCGGACAGACGACGGTGGTCATGGACGCCTCACTGCAACGAAGGAACTTGCTATCGGTGCCGCGAAATCTGCCGTGGGTGGGTGATGGGTGTCAACAGTCAGTCGAAAAGTTGATCAGTCTGCTCAAAAGTGATCTACGCCACTGGGGTGGGGGTGTCAATCTGCTCGAGCGGGGAGACCTTGGTCACATCACGTCTGGTCCGTCTCGCCCGAGTCGCGCCCCACCCGCAGTACGGCGTCGAATCCCGCCGCGACGCAGTCGCGCAGCGCCGGGAGATCGGGAACGGCCGCGGTGTCGGCGTTGATGCCGACACCGCAGATCCCGGTATTCGTGGTGAGCGTGATGTTGAACGACGCGCCGAGCGTCGGGCTGAACGCGTACAGGCGATCGATGCGCGCCCCGGCGAGAAACTGCGGCACCGGGGAACCCGGGACATCCGAGGCGACGAAGTCGATGTGTTCCAGCATGCTCGAGATCAACCGGATCGGGACCCGGTTGAGGACAGCGGCGGCCGCGCCCGAGTAGTGGACGCCCGGCTCGTTCCGCTGGGCGGAAACCGCTGTGTCCACCGCGAGCATCAGGTCGGTGGCATCGGCGATGTCCGCCGGGACCACGAAGCGGGCGAGGCTGATCCGATTGCCGCCGAGGGGATCGTCGGTGGCGCGCAGGCTGATCGGCATGGTCACCCGCAGCCGGTCGACGGTCGCGCCGTGCTGGTCGTGGTAGCGGCGCAGGCCGAGGAGGACCGCGGTCAGGAAGGCGTCGTTGATCGTGCATCCAGCGGTGTGCGCGCTGCGCCGCAACTGCTCGGCGGGAAGATCGAGCACCGCGAGCCTGCGTCCGGTGCTGCGTTCGGTCATGACCGGTGACAGGGTCGAGAGGACCGGTTTGACCAGGCGAGCGAGGGAGGTCACCGCCGTGGCGGCGCCCCGCACGGATCGCACGCGGTGGGCTGGGCCGGAACGCGTGGCGCCGGCCGCCGGTCCGGTGTCCGAGCGGTGCCCGGCTGCCTCGCCATCGCACATCGCGGACAGCATGCGCATACCGCCGACGCCGTCGGTGAGGGTGTGGTGGACCGTCAGCACCAGTGCGGCGGTGCCGTCATCGGGTCCCTGTATCAGCTGCGCTCGCCACAGCGGACGGGCGCGATCGAAGACCGCCATCGCCTCCGCGCGAGCGAACTCGAGCGCCACGGAGGCATCCACCGGGCGGTGAGTTCGCACCTCTCGCAGGTGCCACGACAGGTCGAAGGCCTGGTCCGGTACCCAGTGCGGCGGACGCAGGCCGAGGCGTTCGCCGACCAGCTTGCTCCGGAATCCCGGCACCGCCCGGGTCGCGCGCTCGACCGCGCCGACCAGCCGATCCCAGCCGGGTGCGGAATCGAGGATCAGCACCGCGACGATCGTCGGCCGCAGGATCGGGTTCTGCTGCAGCCGCCACGTGAGGAAATCGGTCTCGGAGAGTCGGGACCCGCGCATGGGTGCCTTCTGTCGTCGGTTGGTGCTGTCACCTCCAGCATCGTCGTCGGCCGATCGCCCCGGCCAGGGCCGCAGGTCCCGCAGGCCGAGGTCTTCCGTCGCCGTCGCGGCACCGGTCGGCGACGGCGAGTCGTCGAAGTGGCGACCCGACTCCGCTACGGCTGATTCGGCCGGTGGGTCAGATGGTCGACCAGCGGCAGGCTCCGGTAGCCGATCGGGGTGGCCAGCGCGAGCATGGTCTCGGTGTGGTTGACCCCGTCGATGGCGTGTACCCGCTGGATGATCTCCAGCAGGTCCTGCTGTGACCGCGCCGCGATGCGGACCAGCAGATCCGCCCGTCCGGTGGTGGCGTGCACCTCGAGCACGTGCGGGAAACCGCGCAACGTCTCGATGATCGGATCCATCTTGTTCTGATCGAGTTCGACCCCGAGGAACGCGTGCACGGCGAAGCCGATCGCCTGCACGTCGATGTCCGGCGGATAGCCCCGCACCGCGCCCGAGGATTCGAGCCGCTTCATCCGCGCCTGCACCGTATTGCGGGCGATTCCGAGCCGCTGGGCCAGCTCGAGGATCGGCGCCCGTGGGTCCGCGGCCAGTTCGGCCAGCAACGCGGCATCGAGTGCGTCGAACTTGATGGTCATGCCGCATTCTGGCACGGCGGAAGTGTCTCTTCCCCGGGCCGGGACGCGGAGTTACCGTTGATGATGGCCGAATCTGCTGACGTCATCGTCGTCGGAGCCGGACTCGCCGGATTGGTCGCCGCGGCGGAGCTGGTCGACGCGGGCAAGCGGGTGCTCATCGTCGAGCAGGAGAACGCCGGCAATGTCGGCGGACAGGCGTTCTGGTCCTTCGGCGGGCTGTTCCTGGTGAACAGCCCGGAGCAGCGCCGGGTCGGCATCACGGACTCCTATGACCTGGCATGGCAGGACTGGCTGGGCAATGCCGGATTCGATCGTGCGCGTGAGGACCACTGGCCGCGCAGGTGGGCGCAGGCCTATGTCGAATTTGCGGCCGGGGAAATGCGCGGCTGGCTGTCCCAACGCGGCTGGAAGTCGTTTCCGATCGTCGCCTGGGCCGAGCGGGGTGGCTACGGCGCCTACGGGCCGGGCAACTCGGTGCCGCGTTTCCACATCACCTGGGGCACCGGGCCGCGGATCGTCGAGATCATCGCGTCGCGGGTTCGCGACGGCGTCGATCGGGGGCTGGTGACCTTCGCGTTCCGCCATCAGGTCGACGAACTGGTCGTCACCGACGGCGCGGTGACGGGTGTGCGTGGCACCGTGCTCGAGCCCTCGGACACGGCGCGTGGTGTCGCGTCGTCCCGGAAACCGTTGGGGGAGTTCGAGTTCGGTGCGCAGGCGGTGATCGTCAGCTCCGGCGGCATCGGGCACAACCCGGAGCTGATCCGCCGGAATTGGCCGGCGAGTGCGGGTCGCGCGCCCGAGCACATGCTGGCGGGGGTGCCCGCGCACGTGGACGGGCGGATGCTCGAGATCTCGGAGCGCGCCGGTGCGAGCGTGATCAACCGCGACCGGATGTGGCACTACACCGAGGGCGTCATCGACTACGACCCCGTGTGGCCCAACCACGGCATCCGCATCGCCCCCGGTCCGTCCTCGCTCTGGCTGGACGCCACCGGCACGCGGCTGCCGCCTCCGCTGTTCCCCGGCTTCGACACGCTCGGCTCGATGCGGTACATCAACCGCACCGGCTTCGACTACACCTGGCTGGTGCTGGACCAGCGGATCATCGAGAAGGAATTCGCGCTGTCCGGGCAGGAACAGAACCCCGACCTGACCGGCCGCAACATTCGGCTGCTGCTGGAGCGGGTGAAGAAGGGCGCGCCGGGCCCGGTCGAGGCGTTCAAGCGCAAGGGCGCCGACTTCATCGTCGAGAACGAACTGGACGATCTGGTGCGCCGGATGAACGAACTCGCCGGTGACGATGTGCTCGACGTGGCGAGTGTGCGGCGTGAGGTGACCTCGCGTGACCGCGAGCTCGACAATCCCTTCGGCAAGGATCTGCAGATCGCGGCGATCCGCGCGGCGCGCGCCTACCGCCCCGACAAGCTCATCCGGGTAGCCGCACCGCACAAGCTGCTCGACCACGAGGCGGGCCCGCTGATCGCCGTCCGCCTGCATCTGCTCACCCGGAAAACGCTGGGCGGCATCGAAACCGACTTGTCATCCCAGGTCCAGCGACCGGACGGGACGGCGGTCGAGGGCCTGTACGCGGCGGGTGAGGTCGCGGGATTCGGCGGTGGCGGGGTGCACGGGTATCGCGCGCTGGAGGGCACGTTCCTGGGCGGCTGTCTCTTCTCCGGACGCGCAGCGGGCCGCGCCGTCGCGGGCCGGGTCTGAGGCGGCCCCGCGGATCGGCGCAATAGTGTCGCGCACCAGAGTTCCGCTCTCGTCGGGTGATTCCCTGAATGGTGTCGAGTCGAGCGCCTTGACGCACGAAGGTCGAGCGCATATTTTGGGCTGCGGGCTTTGAGGCGAGGGGGAAAGAAAACTGGAGTCCGCGCTCGTCGTCTGAGCTGAGTCGGGCATTCTCTTGGGTTCCGGTCATTGCGCGACCGTGCCCCGTGTGCGTTCGATGGGGGTGTGTGGCGGCGGGCTCGGCGAATTCGATAGGTGGCGTAGCTAACCATGTCGGCCCCGTGTCGAGGGCGTGATCCGGTTGGTGGCCAACCGGTTTCGTCCCGGCGGTGACCTGCCAGGCGCCCCTGCGCACGCGCGTCGCCGCATTCGCTCGGTCATATTCTCGGAGGTTGAAAACAAATGTGTGGAATTGTCGGATGGGTCGACTTCTCGAGAGATCTCGAGACGCAACGATCGATTGTTCGGCGAATGACGGAGACGATGCTCCTGCGCGGACCGGATGCCGGCGGGGAATGGATTTCCCGGCACGCCGCGCTCGGGCATCGTCGATTGTCGGTCATCGATATCGAGGGCGGTGTCCAGCCGATGGTCCGCGATGACGTCGTGTTGACCTACAGCGGCGAGATCTACAATTTCCGGGAATTGCGGCAAGAATTGGAAGGCGCGGGTCACCGGTTCACGACCAAGAGCGACACCGAGGTGGTGCTGCGCGCCTACCTCGCGTGGGGCATCGCCTGCGTCGAGCGCTTCAACGGCATGTTCGGGTTCGCGATCTGGGACGAGCGCAGCCAGGAGTTGTTCCTCGTGCGGGACCGGGTGGGCGTCAAACCCGTCTACTACTACCCGACCCCCGACGGGATCCTGTTCGGCTCCGAGCCCAAGGCCATCCTGGCCAACCCGGCGGCCGAGCGAAAGGTCGATGTCGACGGTTTCGCCAGTTTCCTTGTGTTGCAGGCGAATATGTCGGGCCAGACGCCGTTCGCCGGTCTGCTGGAATTGCAGCCCGGCGAATACCTGCGGGTCGGCAGAGCGGGAATCGAGCGGCATCGCTACTACCGGTTGACGGCCCGCCCGCACGAGGACGATCTCGACACCACCGTGGAGACGGTGCGCGCGTTGCTGGCCGACATCGTGGAGCGGCAGCTGGTGTCCGACGTGCCGATCGGCACGCTGCTGTCGGGCGGCATCGACTCGAGTCTGCTGACCGCGCTGGCGACTCGATCCAACACCGCGGCCGATGTGGTGCGGTCGTTCTCCATCGATTTCGTCGGGCACGCCGACTTCTTCGAGACCTCCGCCGACATCCTGCGCGCGACCGAGGACGCGCCCTTCATCCGCGAGGTGGTCGACTACGTCGGCTGCAAGCACGAGGGCATCGACGTGGCGACCGCCGCGCTCTGTGACCCTGACGTCCGGCGCCGGGTGCTGCGGGCCTGGGATCTGCCCAACCACCTGGGCGACATGGACGTCTCGCTGTATCTGCTGTTCCAGGCGGTGCGGGAGCGCTGCACGGTGGCGATCTCCGGGGAAGGCGCCGACGAGGTGTTCGGTGGGTACCCGTGGCTGCACGACGAGAAGGTTCTCGACGTGCCGATCTATCCGTGGATGGCGTTCCAGCTGTTGCAGGGGACCCCGTCGACGTTCAGCCTGTTCGACGGCGGCGTGCTGGCGCGTACCGGCCTGTTCGAGCGCATCGGCGGGATGTACGCGCAGGGCATCGCCGAGGCGCCCCGCCTCGACAGCGAATCACCCCAGGACGCGCGGATGCGGGCGGCCAACTATCTCGACCTCACCCGATTCATGCGGCCGCTGCTCGACCGCAAGGACCGCATGAGCATGGCGGTCGGGCTCGAGGTCCGCGTCCCGTTCTGCGACCACCGCCTGATCGACTACCTGTTCAACGTGCCGTGGTCGATGAAACAGCGCCCGGGCGAGAGCAAATGGCTGCTGCGCGCCGCCGCCGGTGATCTGCTGCCGGACGCGGTGCGCAACCGCCCGAAGTCGGTCTTCCCGGCGACCCTGGACACCGGCTACGACGACATGCTGCGCAAGGGCCTGAACGAGGTGCTGACCGGCGCCGACGAGCCGATCCGGGAGTTCCTGAACGTCGACGCGGCCACGGCGATCGTCGACGGCACCGATACCGCGGGCAGCGGCTCGTGGGCCCGCCTTCGGACCGAGACGATTCTGCGCGCCAACGCCTGGATCAAGGAGTACGACGTCGATATGAGTGCGCTGACCTGACGGTGGTGCGCCGGGGAGTCGCGCTCTCCGGCGCCCCTTACCTCGCGGAGAAAAAGGGCGCACAATGATTCCGTACACCGGCTTCAAGGTTGCGACCGACGGGTAGCCGAATCTCTGCCGGGCTGGACTCCGGCGGGCATCGTGCCGGCAGTGTCTTCGTATCGGGTAGTGACGATTGGCTTCGCCGTCGGCATCGCGCACACCCCACTGAACGCCGGGCGCGGCGAACGCTGCCTGTAGCGACTGCGAGCCTTCGCCGGTTCGGCGTAACTACTGGATAGGACACGCCATGTCAGAGCAGAACAAGGCTGCCGCCAAGCGCATCTTCGACGCGTGGAACTCGCGCGACCTCGACGTTTTCGACGAGGTCATCGCGCCCGACTGCATCAACCACGATCCACAGAACCCCTTCGCCGAACTCCATGGACCCGACGGCCTGAAACGACTCGCGCAGATGTATCTCGCCGCGTTCTCGGATCAGCGTTTCCTGGTCAACGAACAGATCGCCGAGGGCGACTTCGTGACCACCCGATGGACCGGGACGGGAACCAACGACGGCGAGATGATGGGCATGCACGCCACTGGGAAATCGGCGGTCGTGCAAGGCATCACGGTCAATCGCTTCCAGGACGGCAAGATCATCGAGAGCTGGGCCTGCTGGGACACGCTCGGCATGTTGCAGCAACTCGGCGTCGTCCAGGCCGCCCACTCCGCGACAACCTGACCGCCCCACCGTCGCCGCTCGCGCGAGGCCGCCACTGCCTCCGCGCGTCGTACTCGCAGCCCTGCTGACCGGGCCCTTCGTCGCCGATGCGGGAATACCGAGAGGCGACGCACGCGTTGAGGATCCTGGGTAAATCGTCGAAAAATCGTAGAGAGCAGGGGTGGACCCCGAAGATGCCCAGGTCAGCGGTGGTATAGGCTTTGTCGGTCATGAAGTCGGCTTACACGGGTCCGGTCAACGGTGCGCCCAAGACGGTCTACCTCGACCACGCGGCCACCACTCCGATGCTGTCGGCCGCCGTCGAGGCGATGACGGCCGCGCTGACGACGGTGGGTAATGCCTCGTCGCTGCACGGATCGGGCCGGGCCGCGCGGCGGGCGCTGGAGGAGGCGCGCGAGTCGATCGCGGCCGAGCTCGGTGCCCGGCCGTCCGAGGTGATCTTCACCTCCGGGGGGACCGAGAGCGACAATCTGGCCCTCAAGGGCATCTTCTGGGGGCGCAGGGCGGGCGATCCGCGGCGCACCAGGATCGTCACCAGCTCCGTCGAGCATCACGCGGTCCTCGACGCGGTCGAGTGGCTGGAGAAGCACGAGGGCGCGCGGGTCAGCTGGCTGCCCGTGGACGCCGAGGGCGTGGTGTCGCCGCAGGCGCTGCGCGAGGTGCTCGCCGAGTACGCCGACGAGGTCGCGCTGGTCAGCGTCATGTGGGCCAACAACGAGGTCGGCACGATCCAGCCGATCACCGAATTGGCAGCTGTCGCCGAGGAATTCGGCGTCCCGATGCACAGCGACGCGATCCAGGCGGTGGCCCAGATCCCCGTCGATTTCGGCGCGAGCGGCCTGGCCGCGCTCAGTGTCGCCGGACACAAGGTCGGTGGCCCGCACGGCATCGGCGTGCTGCTGCTCGGCAGGCAGGTGCCCTGTGTGCCACTGGTCCACGGCGGTGGCCACGAGCGCGACCTGCGCTCGGGCACCTCCGACGTGGCCGCGGCGGTCGGCTTGGCCGCGGCGCTGCGCGACGCGGTGGGT
>NZ_JBCGFB010000031.1:0-36976 GCF_038752175.1 Nocardia sp. No.11
TCCACTGTGCGGTATCTGAAACAACACACAGATCACCGAGAAGACTCTCCGGGTCTGGCCTTTACTGGGTCAGGGTTGGGGTGGCTCTCTGTGTGACAGTTTCATAGAGTTACGGCGGTTATAGCGGTGGGGAAACGCCCGGTCCCATTCCGAACCCGGAAGCTAAGGCCACCTGCGCCGATGGTACTGCACTCGACAGGGTGTGGGAGAGTAGGACACCGCCGGAACATCATTGCGAAAGGCCCTCCAACTACGGTTGGAGGGCCTTTTTGCGTTCCCGGACCCGTCACCTACAGTGCTTGGGTGCGCCTTGTCATTGCTCGTTGCCAGGTCGACTACGTCGGCCGACTGACCGCCCACCTTCCGATGGCTCGCCGGTTGCTGCTGATCAAGGCCGACGGTTCGGTGCTCGTGCACTCCGATGGCGGCTCGTACAAGCCGCTGAACTGGATGAGCCCGCCGTGCTGGCTGGAGGAGCGCGATATCGCGACCCTGGTCCCCGCGGAGCTGCCCGACGGCGTGACGCCGCTGCGGGAGAACAAGACCGCGGTGCCGGACAACATCAAGGCGCTGTGGGTGGTGACCAACAAGGCCGACGAGGAACTGCGCATCTCCATCGAGGACATCGAGCACGATTCCTCGCACGAACTCGGCATCGATCCCGGCCTGGTGAAGGACGGCGTGGAAGCGCACCTGCAGGAACTGCTGGCCGAACACGTGACGAAGCTCGGCGAGGGGTACACCCTCATCCGGCGCGAGTACATGACCGCCATCGGCCCGGTGGACCTGCTGTGCCGTGACGCCGACGGCGCGACCGTGGCGGTGGAGATCAAGCGGCGCGGCGAGATCGACGGCGTCGAACAGCTCACCCGCTACCTCGAACTGCTCAATCGCGATCCGCTGCTGGCGCCGGTCGCCGGCGTGTTCGCTGCCCAGCAGATCAAGCCGCAGGCGCGAACGCTGGCCGAGGACCGGGGAATCCGCTGCCTCACG
The DNA here is from genome assembly GCF_038752175.1 of Nocardia sp. No.11. Taxonomy (NCBI): domain Bacteria; kingdom Bacillati; phylum Actinomycetota; class Actinomycetes; order Mycobacteriales; family Nocardiaceae; genus Nocardia; species Nocardia sp. No.11. The sequence continues at coordinate 994 of NZ_JBCGFB010000031.1, forward strand.
CTCGATTACGACGAGCTGCGTGGCACGGAGAGCAACGTTTTCCGCCTCTTCTAGGCTGAGAACCATGCCGCGACGTAAACCTCGCTCAGGGCGACGTAGCGAGCCCGCGCCGATCGGTGACGTCTACGGGCGGACCGAGGACGGGCCGGGCGAGGAGACCTACATCGTCCGTACCGTTCCCGGCGCCAGGGCGGTCAAGACCTACCGGTGTCCGGGTTGCGACCACGAGATCGCGCCCGGGGTCGCCCATATCGTCGCCTGGGCCGTCGACGGCGGCGAGGACGACCGTAGACATTGGCACCAGGGCTGCTGGAACGGCAGGCGCACCCGTGGCATCACCCGCCGCTGGTCCTGAGCCCGGACACCACGAAAACCGAAGGCCGCCTCGAACATTCGAGGCGGCCTTCGGGTCTTCAACGATGNTGGTCCTGAGCCCGGACACCACGAAAACCGAAGGCCGCCTCGAACATTCGAGGCGGCCTTCGGTTCTTCAACTATGAGGGTGGAGCAATGTCGTCGCGGGTCCGACGTCAGTTGCTGATGTCGGCGCTCTCGCGGTCCTCGTCGACGATGTCCTCGTCGGCGTCGGCGACCTCGGGGATGGCCTTGGTCTGGCGGGAGCCCGACACGGACTTGTTGTTGCCGTTGTTGCTGATCGACTTGCGCTCGGGGGCGCCGTCGAGCAGCTCGCTCTCGCGGTTGACCGCGGCGAGCATGGCGGGCACCGAGTCGAGCTGACCACGGATACCGAGCAGCTGGGCCAGGACCCGGCCGCGCAGCACGCGCATCTCCTCGGCCAGTTCCTTCGCGTGCGCGATCTTGCGCTCGGAGGTCTGGGTGGCGGAGCTGATGAGACGGTTCGACTCGTCGGTCGCGTCCTTGATCCGCTGGGCGGCCTCGGCGCGACTGGTGGCCTCGAGCTCCTCCATGGCACGAGTCAGCTTGGTGCGCCGATCGTTCATGGTGGCCTCGAAGTCCTGCTGGGTGGCCTTGCGCTTGGCCTCGGCTTCCTTGCCGAGACGTTCCACATCGGCCTGCGCGGCCTCGATGATCTTGGCGGACTCGGTGCGCGCGTTCGCGAGGGTTTGCTCGAACTCGATCTCGAGCGCCTCGCGCTTCTCCTTGGTCTCCGCGAGCAGCGACTCGTACTTGCCACGCATCTCGGTGGCCTGCTGCTCGGCGATCGACACCATCTCGGCGGCTTCGGCCTGCGCCAGCGCACGGACCTCGGACGCTTCGTCCGAGGCCAGGCGCAGCATGCGCGAGATGCGGTCGGACATTCCTTCGGCGGTGGTCGGCGGCACGGAAAGCCGGTCGACCTCCTTGCGGAGCTCGTCGATCTCGTCCCGCGCGTCTTCCAGCTGGCTGGCGAGATTCCGGGCCTGCGCGGCGGCAGCATCCCGGTCGGTGGCGGTGACGCGGAGCTCGGCGTCGAAGCGGTCGAAGTAGTTGCGCACCTCGTCTTGCGCATAACCCTTGCGCACAACGGTGAAGGGCAGTGCAACGAAGCGATTGCGATCGGACTCAGGTGACGACATGGCACACAAAATACAGCCTCGAGCGAGCCTATGGAGACTCGACCGTGATTGTGATCTCGCCGAGATTTACCAACCGTATCCGCCTACTAGTGCGTAACATTCGGGTTCGGCTCGACAAGCTCCACCAGCACACCGCCAGCATCCTTCGGATGGATGAAGTTGATGCGCGAATCCGCGGTGCCGTGACGAGGGGCTTCGTACAGCAAACGCAGGCCGCGGCCGCGTAGGAAGGCCGAAACCGCCTCGATGTCGGTGACCCGATAGGCCAGCTGCTGCAGACCCGGTCCGCTGCGGTCGATGAACTTGGCGATGGTGGACTCCGGGGTCAGCGGTGCCAGCAACTGCAGGGCGGTCGCGCGATCGGCCGCGGCGGGGCACGACAGCATCGCCTCGACGACGCCCTGGGCCTCGTTGACCTCGCGGTGGGTCTCGACCATGCCGAGATTGTCGGTGTACCAGGCGACGGCGGCGTCCAGGTCGGGCACGGCGATGCCGACGTGGTCGACGGCGATGACGTAGTCGGCGGGGATGATGTTGTCGTTGCTCACCCCTCGAAGCTAGCGCGTACCTGCCTGCCGGGTGTGCTCCGATACCGGTTACCGTTGAGTGCAACCCTTGACGTGCGCTGCTGTGTGCGTCGCGGCGAGGTTCGACTCAATGAATGCGAGGCTTTCGTGACGACTTCTGTCATCGTGTCCGGTGCGCGTACCCCGGTCGGCAGGCTCCTGGGCGGTCTGAAGGACTTCAAGGCCTCGGATCTGGCCGGTGTGGCGATCAAGGCGGCGCTGGAGAAGGGTGGTGTGGCGCCCGAGCAGGTCGACTACGTCATCCTCGGTCAGGTGCTGCAGGCCGGTGCCGGGCAGCTGCCCGCCCGCCAGGCGGCGATCGCCGCGGGCATTCCGATGGATGTGCCCTCGCTGCTGATCAACAAGGTCTGCCTGTCGGGCATCAACGCGATCGCGCTGGCCGATCAGCTGATCCGCGCCGGGGAGCACGAGATCGTCGTGGCCGGCGGCATGGAGTCGATGAGCCAGACCCCGCACCTGCTGCCCAAGAGCCGTGAGGGTCACAAGTACGGCGACACCACCCTGGTCGACCACATGGCCTACGACGGCCTGCACGACGTGATCACCGATCAGGCGATGGGTCTGCTGACCGAGGACCGCAACGACCTGGACAAGGTCAGCCGCGAGGAGCAGGACGCGCTGGCCGCGGCTTCGCACCAGCGTGCCGCCGCCGCATGGAAGAACGGGCTGTTCACCGACGAGGTCGTGCCGGTCGCCGTGCCGCAGCGCAAGGGCGACCCGATCTACGTCAGCGAGGACGAGGGCATCCGCGCCGACACCACCGTCGAGTCGCTGGGCAAGCTGCGTCCGGCCTTCCGCAAGGACGGCACCGTGACCGCGGGCACCGCCTCGCAGATCTCCGACGGCGCGGCCGCGGTGATCGTGATGAGCAAGGCCAAGGCCGAGGAGCTGGGTCTGGAGTGGATCGCCGAGATCGGCGCCGCCGGTCAGGTCGCCGGTCCGGACTCGACCCTGCAGGATCAGCCGGCCAACGCCATCCTCGCCGCGTGCGCGAAGGAGGGCATCACCCCTGCCGACCTGGACCTGATCGAGATCAACGAGGCCTTCGCGGCCGTCGGGGTGTCCTCGACCAAGAAGCTGGGCTTCGACCCGGAGAAGGTCAACGTCAACGGTGGCGCCATCTCCATCGGCCACCCGCTGGGCATGTCGGGTGCGCGCATCCTGCTGCACCTGGCGCTGGAGCTGAAGCGTCGCGGTGGCGGCGTCGGCGCCGCCGCGCTGTGCGGTGGCGGCGGTCAGGGCGACGCGCTGATCATCCGCGTGCCCGCCTGATTTTTCGTCCACACGCACGGGCCCCGCGCTGTCGAGCGCGGGGCCCGTGCGTGTGAGCGGTCCAACTACGTGGTGTCGTAGATCATGCTGCACAATGGCTGGTATGGGTTTCTTCGATCTGCGGTCCACTGCCAGTCGTTTCCGGTTCTTCGCGGTGCTCGAAGCGCTGTCGTGGATCGGTCTGCTGACCGGTATGGCGTTCAAGTACCTGCCCGCCGAGGGCAACGAGATCGGCGTGAAGATCTTCGGCCCGGTACACGGCGCGATCTTCGTCCTGTTCGTCATCACCGCGCTGCTGGCCGCGCGGGAACTGAACTGGGGCTGGAAGACCACCGTGCTGGCGCTGGCGTCGAGCATTCCGCCGCTGTTCACCGTGGCCTTCGAGATCTGGGCCGTGCGGACCGGTCAGCTGGGCGAACTGAGCGCCGACGCGAGCAAGGGCTCCCCGGCAGCCGCGCCGACGGCTTCGTGACAAACTGGAAAGCGTGACTCGACCCGCTGCCCGTCGTCCTTCGCCCGCCGTCGCCGCCGCCATGTCCGGCGCGGTGGATCTGTCCGCGCTGAAGCAGCCGCCCGCCGCTCCCGGCGGGGCGGCTGCGGCCCCGGGGAACCATATGGTCACCGAGGCGGATTTCGAAGCCAAGGTCATCCGGCGCTCGATGCAGGTGCCCGTCGTGGTCGCGCTGTTCTCGCAGCGCAGCCCGGGCAGCGTCGAGCTGATCCGCACGCTCGAGCGGCTCAACGCCGACGATCGCGGCGGCTGGGACCTGGCCGCCATCGAAGCCGAAGCGAACATGAACATCGTGCAGGCGCTGCGGGTGCAGGGCATCCCCACGGTGATCGCGGTGGCGGGCGGGCAGCCGCTGGCCGATTTCGAGGGCGCCCAGCCCGAGGCGCAGGTCCGCCAGTGGATCGACGCGGTGCTGGACGCGACCGCGGGCAAGCTCGAGGGCGACCCGAACGCCGCCGGCGCGGCGCCCGAGGTCGAGGACCCGCGCTTCACCGCCGCCGAGGACGCGCTCGCCGAGGGTGACATCGCCGGCGCCGAGGCGGCCTACGAGGCGATCCTGACCGAGGAGCCCGGCAACGAGGAAGCCAAGGCGGCCCTGCGCCAGCTGCGCTTCCTGACCAGGGCCCAGCAGCTCGATCCGGCCGTGGTCGCCACCGCCGACGCCGACCCGGCGAACCTGGACGCCGCCCTCGACGCCGCCGACGTGGAACTGCTCGAGCAGCGCCCCGAGGCCGCGTTCGAGCGGATCATCGCCGCCATCAAGCGCACCGCGGGCGAGGACCGCACGAGGGCCCGCACCCGGCTGCTCGAACTGTTCGAGCTGTTCGACCCGGCCGAGCCCTTCGTGGTCGCGGCCCGGCGCAAGCTGGCCACCGCACTGTACTGACGCACGAGATCCGAGGCCGTCCCGGCTGAACTGCCGGGGCGGCCTCGTCGTATCCCCGGGTAGACCCGCGGCACCGGCCGCGAGCTGACTCGAGGAGAACGACATGACCTCACTCGACCACTCGGGCTCGGTCGATCAGGCCGCGGTGGAAGCCTTCGCGGGATCGATGATCGAGGTGCTCGACCACGCGAGCACCGCGCTGATGATCAGCATGGGCCACCAGGTCGGACTGTTCGACACCATGGCGGCCAACCCCGGCGCGACCAGCCAGGAGCTCGCCGCGGCCGCGAACCTGAACGAGCGCTACGTGCGGGAGTGGCTCGGCGCCGTCACCACCGCGGGCATCGTGCGCTACGACCCGCCGACCGCCACCTACACCCTGCCGCCCGCGCACGCGGCGAGCCTGACCAGGGCCGCCGGCCCGGACAACCTGGCCCGCGTCATGCAGTTCATCGCCCAGCTCGGCGAGGTGGAACCCAAGATCGTCGAACGATTCCGGATCGGGGGCGGCCTGGCCTACGAGGACTATGTCCGGTTCCACGCGCTGATGGCCGAGGAGAGCGCCGAAGTGTTCGACGCCGCGCTGATCCAGGTGATCCTGCCGATGGCGCCCGGCCTCACCGATCGGCTGCTGATGGGGATGGACGTGGCCGACATCGCCTGCGGCAGCGGGCACGCGGTGAACCTGATGGCGCGGGCGTTCCCGGCGAGCCGGTTCACCGGCTACGACTTCTCCCTGGACGCGATCGAAGCGGCCAGGGCCGAGGCGCGAGCGATCGGCCTGCGCAATGTGGAGTTCGTCGTGCAGGACGTCGCCGCGCTCGACGCACCGGAATCGTGTGATCTGATCACCGTCTTCGACGCGATCCACGATCAGGCGCATCCGGCCCGGGTGCTGGCCAATATCGCGGCCGCGCTGCGCCCGGACGGTGTGTTCCTGATGGTGGACGTGCACGCCTCCAGCAGATTGGAGGAGAACTTGGACCTGCCGCTCGGTCCGTTCCTGTACGCGGTGTCGACGATGCACTGCATGTCGGTGTCGCTGGGCCAGGGCGGGGACGGGCTCGGCACGGTGTGGGGCGAACAGCGCGCGCTGTCGATGCTCGCCGACGCCGGTTTCACCGAGGTCGCCACCAGCCACGTCGACGGCGATCCGCTCAATACCTACTACATCGCGCGCAAGGGTTGAGTCGTCGCCACTGCTACGGTCGGAACATGGGCTCCACGAAGGACATTCAGCATCGGATCGTGACCGCGTTCCAGCGGCCGCTCAACGTGGTCGCGCGCAGGCTGCCCGGCCAGCAACTGCTCGAGACGACCGGGCGGGTCAGCGGGCAGCCCCGCACCACGCCGATCGGCGGACGGCGCGTCGGTGACCAGTTCTGGCTGGTCTCCGAGTTCGGCGAGCGCTCGCAGTACGTCCGCAACATCCTGGCCGACAACCGGGTCCGGGTGCGGTTGCGTGGGCGCTGGCACCGCGGCGTCGCCCACCTGGTGCCCGACGACGATCCGCGCGCCCGGCTGCGCGAGCTGCCGCGCTACAACAGCGCCGCCGTGCGCGCGGTCGGCACCGACCTGCTGACGATCCGGATCGATCTGGCCGACTAGCGCTCGGCGGCCAGCCAGACCGCGCTGTTGGCGGCCATGGTGACGGTGGCCGAGGCGGGACGGCCGTGCCACGGGGTGTCCTCGGCCCGCACCCCGCCGAGGTTGCCGACGCCGGATCCGCCGTACTCCTGGGCGTCGCTGTTGAGGACCTCGCGCCAGACGCCGGTGTGCGGCAGGCCGATCCGGTAGTTCTCCCTGGTCGACCCGGAGAAGTTGAAGACGCAGGCGACCGCGCTGCCGTCAGCGCCCCAGCGCAGGAACGCGAAGACGTTCGCGGCGCTGTCGTCGGCCTCGATCCAGGAGTGCCCGCCGGGCGTGGTGTCCTGACTCCACAGTGCCGGGTGCGCGGTGTAGGTGCGGTTGAGATCGCCGACCATGGTCGAGATGCCCTGGTGCAGCGGGTTTTCCAGTTCCTGCCAGTCCAGGCCGCGATCGTTGTCCCACTCCCGGAACTGGCCGAACTCCTGGCCCATGAACAGCAGCTGCTTGCCGGGGTGTGCCCACATGTAGGCCAGCAGCGCGCGCACGCCGCTCGCCTTGGCGAAGTCGTCGCCGGGCATCCGCGTCCAGAGCGTGCCCTTGCCGTGCACGACCTCGTCGTGGCTGATCGGCAGCACGTAGTTCTCGCTCCACGCGTAGACCAGCGAGAACGTCATCTCGTTGTGGTGCCAGGACCGGTGGATCGGGTCGCGGCCCAGGTAGCCGAGAGTGTCGTGCATCCAGCCCATGTTCCACTTCATGGTGAACCCGAGACCGCCGACGTCGGTGCCGCGGGTGACGCCGGGCCAGGTGGTCGACTCCTCGGCGACGGTCACCACGCCGGGATACGCGCGGTGCACGGTGTCGTTGAGTTCCTGGAGGAAGTCGACGGCTTCCAGATTCTCCCGGCCGCCGTAGATGTTCGGCTCCCAGCCGCCCTCGGGGCGCGAGTAGTCCAGATAGAGCATGGAGGCGACCGCGTCGACGCGTAGGCCGTCGATGTGGAACTCCTCGATCCAGAAGGCGGCATTGGCCACCAGGAAGTTGCGCACCTCGTTGCGGCCGAAGTCGAAAACGTAAGTGCCCCAGTCGAGTTGCTCGCCACGACGGGGGTCGGGGTGCTCGTAGAGCGGGGTGCCGTCGAAGCGGGCCAGCGCCCATTCGTCGCGCGGGAAGTGCGCGGGCACCCAGTCGAGCAGCACGCCGATCCCGGCGTTGTGCAGGTGGTCGACGAACCAGCGGAAGTCGTCGGGGGTGCCGAAGCGGGAGGTGGGGGCGTAGTAGGAGGTGACCTGGTAGCCCCAGGATCCGCCGAACGGGTGTTCGGCGACCGGCAGCAGTTCGACGTGGGTGAACCCGGTCGCGCGCACGTAATCGGCCAGCTGTTCGGCCACTTCGCGATAACCGAGGCCGGGGCGCCACGAGCCGAGGTGCACCTCGTAGACGCTCATGGGGGAGCGGGTGGCGTCGGCGGCGGCACGGCGGTCCAGCCAGGCGCTGTCGGTCCACATGTGGTCGGCGCGGCTGACCACCGAGGCGGTCGCCGGCGGGACCTCGGTCGCGAAGGCCAGCGGGTCGGCGTGATCGACGACCCGGCCGTCGGCGCCGTGTACCCGGTACTTGTAGCGCGTGCCCGGCCCGACACCGGGCACGAACACCTCCCACACCCCGGACGATCCGAGCGCGCGCATCGGCGCGGAACTGCCGCTCCAGTGGTCGAAATCGCCGAAGACGGTGACGCCACGGGCATTCGGCGCCCACACGGCGAACGAGGTGCCGTCGACATCACCGTCGAGGGTGGTGTAGTGGCGCGGGTGCGCGCCGAGCACTTCCCACAGCCGGGTATGGCGGCCCTCGCCGATGAGGTGCAGGTCGAATTCGCCGACGGTGGGCAGGAAGCGGTAGCCGTCGGCGGTGATCACCGTCTGGCCGCCGGGGTAGGCGGTGCGCACGCGGTAGTCGTCGAGCTGCGGATACGGCAGGACGGCGGCGAACACGCCGTGCCCCAGCGACTTCAGCGGATGTTCGGCGCCGCCGACCAGGATCGTCACCGAGTCGGCGTGTGGGCGCAGCACCCGCACCGCGGTGCCGTCCGGGTGCGGGTGCGCGCCCAGGACGGTATGCGGGTCGGGGTGGGTGCCCGCTGCCAGCAGCATCAGGTCGCGGCGTTTCATCAGAACGTCCGGCGATAGGCCAGCGGAGCACGGGCGGCCGCGGGCACGGCGGGCAGGGCGAGAATGTGCGCGGGCGCCCTGGCGGGATCGAGCCGCACGAAATTGTGCTGGCCCCAGTGGTATTCCTCGCCGCTGACCTCGTCGAAAACCACCGGGTGGTCGTGCCACTCGCGGCCGATCGCGGGCAGGTCGAGCGAGATGTGGCCCTGCTCGGCGCCGTAGGGGTTGAGGTTGACGATCACCAGCACCGCGTCGCCGGAGGCCGGATCGATCTTGGAGTAGGCCAGCAGCGCGTCGTTGTCGATCTCGTGGAAGTGGATGCAGCGCAACTGCTGTAGCGCGCGATGGGCACGACGGATCTCGTTGAGCCTGGTCAGCCACGGTTCCAGGGACTCGCCGCGGGCCAGCGCGCCGGTGAAATCGCGGGGGCGCAGTTCGTATTTCTCCGAGTCCAGGTACTCCTCGCTGCCGGGGCGCACGGCCTCGTGCTCGAACAGCTCGTAGCCGGAGTACACGCCCCAGGTGGGCGCGAGTGTCGCGGCCAGGACGGCGCGCAGGGCGAACATGCCCGGTCCGCCGTGCTGCAGGCTCTCGTGCAGGATGTCGGGGGTGTTCACGAACAGGTTCGGCCTGGCCTCGTCGGCCTTGGCGGCGAGTTCGGCGCCGAATTCGGCCAGCTCCCACTTGAACACGCGCCAGGTGAAGTAGGTGTAGGACTGGCTGAACCCGCGTCGCGCGAGTCCGTAGAGCCGGGCCGGGCGGGTGAACGCCTCGGACAGGAAGATCACGTCGGGGTCGGTGCGGCGCACCTGCGCGATCAGCCACTCCCAGAAGTCGGCGGGCTTGGTGTGCGGGTTGTCGACGCGGAAGATGGTGACGCCCAAGCCGATCCAGTGTCGGACCACCCGCAGCACCTCGGCGTAGAGGCCGTCGGGGTCGTTGTCGAAGTTGACCGGGTAGATGTCCTGGTACTTCTTCGGCGGGTTCTCCGCGAAGGCGATGGTGCCGTCGGGCAGGGTGGTGAACCACTCCGGATGCGCCCGCACCCACGGGTGGTCGGGCGCGCATTGCAGGGCCAGGTCGATCGCGACCTCGAGGCCGAGATCCGTCGCGGTGGCGACGAAGTCGGCGAAATCGGCTTCGGTGCCGAGCAGCGGGTTGGTGGTGTCGTGGCCGCCGTCGGCCGAGCCGATGGCCCACGGCGAACCGACGTCGCCCGGTTCGGTGGTGAGCGCGTTGTTGCGGCCCTTGCGATTGATCTCGCCGACGGGGTGGATCGGCGGCAGATAGACGACATCGAAGCCCATCCCGGCGATGCGGGGGAGTTCGCGGGCGGCGGTGGCGAAGGTGCCGTGCACCGGCTTGCCGTCGGCATCGCGTCCGCCGGTCGAGCGCGGGAAGAACTCGTACCACGAGCCGACCAGCGCGCGCCTGCGCTCGACCAGCACCGATTGCTGGGCGCCGCGGGTGACCATCTCGCGCAGCGGGGTCGCGCGCAGGATCTCGGCGACCTCCTCGCTGAACGCCGGCGCGACCCGGGCGGGCAGTTGCTCGTCGCCGCGCAGGGCGGTGGCGGCGGCGCGCAACCGTTCGAACTGCTTCTTCGGCACCGCCTGGGCGGCCCGTTCGAACAGGGTGGCGCCGATCTCGAGATCGTTGGCCAGATCGAGGGCGGTCTGGCCGACCGCCAGCTTGGCCTCCACGGCCGAGCGCCAGGTGGCGATCGGATCGCTCCAGCCCTCGATACGGAAGGTCCACACGCCGGGGGTGTGCGGGGTGAACAGGCCGTTGAAGACGTCGGGCTCGTAGTCGGGCGTCATCCGCAGGCGGGTGATCCGCGACGAGCCGGGCGCGCGCACCGCCAGCGTCGCCGCCACGGCATCGTGCCCCTCGCGCCACACCACGGCGCGGACGGGAAACACCTCGCCGACGGCGGCCTTGGCCGGGCGGCCGCCGGGGATGGACGGGGCGATGTCATCTATGGCAATCCGGCCGGTCACCGCACAAACCTACTGCATTTCCGGCGACCGGGCGCTGAGCGCCGCAGCCCACTGATCAGCCGAGAACGCGGCCGACCTCCCGTCAGCGGGCGTCGGCGGCGAGGCCGAGGCCGAGGGCGACCAAGATCGCGGCGAGGCTCCGTTCCACGCGTCGGCGGATCGCGGCGCGCCGCAGCCAGGTACCCGCCCGGTCGGCGGCCAGGACCACCGCGACGCACCAGGCGCCGTCCAGGATCACCTGGATGGTGGCCAGGATCAGCAGGGTAGGCAGCACCGGGCCCTCGCTCGGCAGGAACTGCGGCAGGATCGTGATGCCGAAGACCGCGGCCTTGGGGTTGGCGGCGATCGAGATCAGGGAGGCGCGGAACGCGGCGGCGGGGGTGTTGCCGCCGGGGAGTTTCGCGGTCAGGGCGGTGCCGAAATCGTCGTCGGCGCCGCGGGCGTGGCGCCAGGCCTGGACGCCGAGCCAGATCAGCACCGCCGCGCCGACGACGTGCATCGCCGTGTTCAGCCACCGGTTCGCCGCCAGCAGGATCGACAGCCCGGTCCCGCCCGCGAGCGTCCAGCCCAGCACGCCGATCTCGTTGCCCGCGACCGCGGCCAGTCCCGCGCGTCTGCCGTCGCGCACCGAGCGCTGCAGGAACAGCGCCGTCGCCGGGCCCGGCAGCGCGGCCAGGATCAGCGAGGCGACCAGGAATTCGGGCAGGACATCGACCCAGTGCGGCATCGCTGCATGGTGGCATGGGGTCGACGGTGGCGGCCATCGGTTTTGTGGCGCTCACCCGACACGCGGGTCGACGGCGGCGGGCTGTGCCCCGCGGCAGCCGGTCAGCGCACCCGGATCGGGCGTGGTGAGGGTCGAAGCGCGCCCCGCCGCGCGGTCCGGGAGCGGCGGTGGGTCAGGCGGTGCGCAGTCCAGCGAGGAGCCGGTCCAGCGCGATGATGGTGTCGGGGAGCGCGTCGGTGTCGGGGGTGGTGGCGAGCCAGAGGGCGGCTTCGTTCATGGCGCCGGAGAGCAGTCGGGTCAGGGGAGCGATCGGCTGGGGTACCAGGATGCCCGCGCCGACCAGCGATTCCAGTGCCTCGTGCAGGTGCCGGGCGGAATTGGCCTCGTCCAGGGCGCGCCATTCGTGCCAGCCGAGGACGGCGGGGCCGTCGATCAGCATGATCCGCTGGACCAGGGGGTCGGCGCAGGCCCGCAGAAACGCGGCGCATCCGCTGGTCAGCTGGGTCCACGGATCGGGCTCGGCGTCGGCGGCGGCCGCGACCTGCTCGCCGACCTCCTGCTGCACCTGGGTGAGGACCGCCCGGAACAGCTCGGCCTTGCTGTCGAAATGGTGGTACAGCGCGCCCTTGGTGACTCCCGATGCCGCCACGATCTCCGACAGGCCCACGGCCGCATAGCCTTTCGCCGCGAACAGCCGCCTGCTCTGCGCCACCAGCGCCCGCCGCGTCTCCTCGCGCTGCTTGGCCCGCGCCGTGGATGTCATGCACCGTCCTTCCGTTGACCTACCGTCGGTATGTCAGCTAGCCTACGACACATACCATCGGTATGTGAAAGGAAAGTCATGGCACTGAGCAGCTTCTACCCGGTCCTCGGCACCTCCCGGATCGCGGAGTCCCGCGACTTCTACACGCGCTGGTTCGGCTTCGAGATCACCTTCGAGGCGGACTGGTACGTCAGCCTGCGTCGCCCGGCCCGCGACGGCGAGCCCGCCTACGAATTGGCCCTCCTCGACCCCACCCACCCGACCATCCCCGCGGGCTTCGGCAAGCCGGTCCAGGGGCTGGTCCTGAACTTCGAGGTCGACGACGTCGACGCCGAATGGCAGCGCCTGGTCGAATCCGGTGGCCTGCACCCCGAACTTCCCCTCCGCACCGAGGACTTCGGCCAGCGCCATTTCATCGTCGCCGACCCCTCGGGCGTCCTCATCGACGTCATCACCGAGGTCCCGCCCACCCCGGAGTTCGCCGCGCAGTTCACCCAGGAACCCGCCGCCCCCCACTGATTCCGCTCACAACGCGGGCCGACCGGTCGTGCTCCCGGACGGCTCGTAAGAATTCGCGGAGCGGCCGAACAGCGGTACGGTTGCCGGGTGAAGGCACTTCGTCGGTTCACTGTCCGTGCCCATTTGCCGGAGCGGCTCACCGCGCTGGGCGAGTTGTCGACGAACCTGCGGTGGTCGTGGCACGGCCCGACGCAGGATCTGTTCGCCGAACTCGACCCCGAGCTGTGGCGCGCGGTCGGCCAGGATCCGGTGCGGATGCTGGGGGAGGTGCCCGCCGAGCGCCTCGACGCGCTCGCCGCCGATCCCGCCTATCTCGCCCGGGTGGACGCCGCCGCCGAGGGGCTGCGCGACTATCTGGCCCGGCCGCGCTGGTTCCAGCAGCAGACCGGGACGACGGTCGCGGGGATCGCCTATTTCTCGATGGAGTTCGGTGTCACCGAGGTGCTGCCGAACTACTCCGGCGGCCTGGGAATCCTGGCCGGTGACCATCTCAAGGCCGCCTCCGACCTGGGGCTGCCACTGATCGGCGTCGGGCTGCTGTACCGGTCCGGGTACTTCCGGCAGTCGCTGTCGGCCGACGGCTGGCAGATGGAGCACTACCCGGCGCTGGACCCGCAGGGTCTGCCGCTGCGGCTGCTCACCAGTGACGGTTCGCCGGTGCTGATCCATGTCGGCATGCCGGAGGGGCGGGTGCTGCGGGCCCGGGTGTGGATCGCCCAGGTGGGGCGGATTCCGCTGCTGCTGCTCGATTCCGACATCGCCGAGAACGATCCGGAACTGCGCGCGGTCACCGACCGGCTCTACGGCGGCGACCAGGATCACCGGATCAAGCAGGAGATCCTGGCCGGCATCGGCGGTGTCCGCGCGGTGCGTGCCTACACCCGCGCCAACGGGCTGCCCGATCCCGACGTGTTCCACATGAACGAGGGCCACGCGGGCTTCCTCGGGGTGGAACGAATCCGTGAATTCATCGCCGACGGACTCGATTTCGATACCGCGCTGGCCGCGGTCCGGGCCGGCACCGTGTTCACCACGCACACCCCGGTGCCCGCCGGGATCGACCGGTTCCCGATGCCGCTGGTGCGCCGCTACTTCGGCGGCGCGCACGGTGAAGCCGAGTCCGCGCTGCTGCCCGGACTGTCCATCGATCGGATCCTGGCTTTCGGCCGGGAGGCCGATCCGTCCGTATTCAACATGGCCCATATGGGTCTGCGGATGGCCCAGCGCGCCAACGGCGTCTCGAAGCTGCACGGCGAGGTCAGCCGGGACATGTTCGCCGGGCTGTGGCCGGGCTTCGACGCGGCCGAGGTGCCGATCGGTTCGGTCACCAACGGCGTGCACGCGCCGACCTGGGCGGCCAGGGAATGGCTCGACAAGGCTCGCGAGCTGGTCGGGCCGGAGCTGGTCGAGGAGGCGCGCGGCTGGGAGAAGCTCAGCGATGTCGATCTCGGGCAGCTGTGGTCGACGCGAAACACCCTGCGCGGGGTACTGATCGACGAGGTACGCCGCAGGCTGCGCGATTCCTGGCGTCAGCGCGGCGCGGCCGAGGCGGAACTGGGCTGGATCGACGAGGTCTTCGACCCGTCGGTGCTCACCGTCGGCTTCGCGCGTCGCGTGCCCACCTACAAGCGGCTGACGCTGATGCTGCGCGACCCCGAACGGCTGCGCGCGCTGCTGCTCGATCCCGAGCGGCCGGTGCAGCTGGTGGTCGCGGGCAAGAGCCATCCCGCCGACGACGGCGGCAAGGCGCTGATCCAGCAGGTCGTGCGCTTCGCCGACGATCCGGCGGTGCGCCACCGCATCGTCTTCCTGCCCGACTACGACATGTCGATGGCCCGCTACCTGTACTGGGGTTGCGATGTGTGGCTGAACAATCCGCTGCGCCCGCTCGAAGCCTGCGGCACCTCCGGCATGAAGTCCGCGCTCAACGGCGGTCTCAACCTGTCCATCCGGGACGGCTGGTGGGACGAGATGTACGACGGCGAGAACGGCTGGGCGATTCCCACCGCCGACGGCGTGCGCGACGAGCACCGCCGCGACGATCTGGAGGCCTCGGCGCTCTACGAACTCGTCGAGCGCACCGTCGCGCCCCGCTTCTACGACCGCGACGCCGCGGGCGTGCCGGTGCGCTGGACCGAGATGGTGCGCCACACCCTGCAGACCACCAGTCCCAAGGTGCTGGCCTCACGCATGGTGCGCGACTACGCCGAGCAGTACTACGGACCCGCGGCCGCGGCGTTCGGCCGGGCTGCCGCCGACGGGTTCGCCGGCGCGGCGCAGGTCGCCGAATACCGCAAGCGGGTCGACGCGGCCTGGCCGTCGGTGCGGGTCGCGCAGGTCGACAGTTCCGGCCTGCCCGATACCCCGGTGATCGGCGCGAAGCTGTCGCTGGAGGCGCGCATCGAACTCGGCGGGCTCGCGCCGTCGGATGTCGTGGTGCAGGCGGTGCTCGGCCGAGTGTCGCCGACCGACGACCTGTCCGACACCACCACTGTCGAGATGACCCACACCGGCACCGACGAGGGCGTCGAGCTGTATGCCGTGCAGTCGCCGGTGCCGCTGTCGGGCGCGGTCGGCTACACCGTGCGTGTGCTGCCCCACAACGCGTTGCTGGCCTCGGATGCCGAGCTGGGGCTGGTGGCCGTCGCGGGGGCGTGACCTGCGTCGTGTCACCGACGGCGGGTTCTTCGATTCAGTGAACTTTCCGCTACCGTTCCTGGGCATCCTTCTTCTCTGAAATCCGGACTGGAGTGTCATGGCCAGCGATGTCCTAACCCGCGCCCGACGGGGTCTCGACGGGTACTTCGGTGTCACGTCGAGCGGGTCCACCTTCCGGCGCGAGGCGATGGCGGGCACGGTCACGTTCCTGGCGATGTCCTACGTGCTGGCGGTTAATCCGTCGATCCTCGGTGACGAGGGCGCCCTGGGCGACAAGGGCATCCCGATGCAGGCCGTGTTCACCGCGACGGCGGTGGCCGCGATCTTCGGCACCCTGGTCATGGGCATCTGGGCCAAATATCCGATCGCGCTCGCGCCCGGCATGGGCCTCAACGCGTTCTTCGCCTACACGGTCGTGCTCAGTATGGGCATTCCGTGGCAGGTCGCCCTGTCGGGCACCTTGCTGTCGGGCATCATCTTCTTCGTCCTGGCGATCACCAAGATCCGGGAACGGATCCTCAACGCCATCCCGCTGCAGATGAAGTTCGCGGTGGGCGCGGGCATCGGCCTGTTCGTCGCGTTCCTCGGACTGAAGAACGCGGGCATCGTGGTCAACAGCGACGCGACGCTGGTCACCCTCGGCGACTTCACCAAGGGCACCACGCTGCTGGCCCTGTTCGGCTTGATCGTGACGGTGGTCTTCCTGGTGATCGGCTGGCACGGCGCGGTGCTCTACGGCATCGTCGCGACCACCGTCCTGGGCATGGTGACGGGGCTGGTCGCGATTCCGGACGGCATCGCCGAGCTGCCCAAGGGCCTGGATCAGACCTTCGGCCAGGCGATCATCCATCTGCCCGACGCGTTCACCGGGCAGATGATCGTGGTGGTGCTCACCATGCTGTTCGTCGACTTCTTCGATGCCTCGGGCACGCTCATCGGCGTCGCCAACCAGGCGGGTCTGCTGAACAAGGACGGCACGCTGCCGCGGGCGCGCAGTGCGATGGCGGCCGACTCGGTCGGCACCACGGCGGGCGCGATCATCGGTACCTCCACCACGACCGCGTACGTGGAATCGACGGCGGGCGTCTCGGCGGGCGGGCGGACCGGGATCACCGCGGTGACCACGGCGGGCTGGTTCCTGCTCGCGATGTTCTGCTATCCGATCTTCTCGGTGATCGCCGGATCGGCCGAGGTCACCGCCCCCGCGCTGATCGTCGTCGGCGTGCTGATGGCCCGGGCGCTGGGCGATATCGACTGGCAGCACCTCGAGTACTCGGTGCCCGCGTTCCTGACCGTGATCATGATGCCGCTGACCTATTCGATCGCCAACGGCCTGGCGATGGGCATGATCTTCTACCCGATCGTGATGGTCGCCAGGGGCCGGTACCGGGACGTGCATCCGGCCATGTGGGCGCTGATGGTGTTGTTCCTCGGGTACTTCTTCTTCCTGGTCGAGTAGGTGAACCCGCCGTAGGTGTGCCTATACTTAGGCTAGCCTAGCCAAGCTTGAAGGAGAGTTACCTATGAAGCGCTCGCTCGTTGCCGCGTCGATGGCGGTTGCCACCATCTTCGCGCCGGTCACCGCGGCTGTCGTCGCCACCGCTCCCGCCGCGATCGCCGCTCCGGCGACCCCGTCGGCCGGCGAACTGCAGGGCAAGCTGCAGGCGGCCATGAACGGCTCCTCGGCCGAGCTCGAGTCGGGCAACGCGGGCAGCCTCGCCGTCGTCCGCGACACCGTCAACCGGATTCCGGGCTACAGCTGGGACGTCTCGGGGCCGGTCACCGTCGACGGTGACACCCTCTCGGCCACCCTGAACAGCCGCCTCGGTGACTACACCTACCCGATCCCGGTGACCTGGAAGAACATCGACGGCACCTGGAAGCTGTCGCAGGAGTCGGAGAGTGCCCTGGTCGGCTACGCGACCATGGCGTGGTGAACTGAGTCCTCGCGCAAAGGCCGCCCTTCGGGGCGGCCTTTGCTGTTTTTCGTGTGAGCAGGGTCACGGAAGTGCTGGGAACGACGTGAAATAGATGGCCCGGACCCAGGGTTGTGACCGGAAGAGGCAACCGGACCGTGGTCCGGTTGCGGGCATGTATCGAATCGCAGATGAGGAAACGATGACCGACACCGCTACCCGCACCACTCCCGCTACCTCCACCGCCGACGAGGTCACCGCCTACGGCATCGGCCTGCTGGTGTTGCGCGTCGGCTTCGGCGGCCTGATGGCCGCCTACGGCGCGCAGAAACTGTTCGGCTGGTTCAACGGCATGGGCTGGCAGACCACCACCGACAGCTTCGAGGCGATGGGCTACAACCCCGGTGTCCTCTTCGGCACCCTCGCCGGGCTCAGCGAGCTGGTCGGCGGTCTGCTGCTGGTCTTCGGTCTGTTCACGCCGCTGGCCGCCGCGATCGTGCTCGGCACCATGATCAACGCGATCAACGTGCTGTGGGCCGGTGGTCTCTTCCCGGCCGACCCGTCGGTGACCGGCTACTCGACCCCGCTGGTCTACGCGATCGCCGCCGCGGGCCTGGCCTTCACCGGCCCGGGCCGGTTCTCGCTCGACGCCGGGCGTCCCTGGGCGCGCCAGGGTGTCGTCTGGGGCGCCGCGGCCGTGGCGGTCGCCGTGGTCGCCGCGGTGCTGACCCTGATCCTGAAGGCCGCGCTCTGAGCCGAGCCGACGTCGACGGCGGCGGCGTGGCGACCGGAATCGGTTGCCGCGCCGCCGTTGTCGTTCCCAGGTGCGCGACGTTTCGTCATCGACCGTATGCCCGTGGTTCCACGCAGTGCCCGCGCCTGTCGCCGGTACCGATTACCCTCGTCGGCGGCGCCGGTCGACGCGGCGCCACGCACCGTCCGCGCATCGAAGAGGAGAGCTGCGATGAAGGCTTACGACCTGGGTTTCGGGGATTCCGCGGACAAACTGGCGGAGACGCCGGGCGGTGAACCGCTGACGCTCGACGCGCCGGTGCGCGCCGGGTGGATCGGCAGCGAGGGACCCGCGATCGATCCGGCGACCTGGCCGCGCGGACCGGTCACCGGGCTGCCGATGATGCACGCGCTCACCCTGCGGCTGCCCACCGACTATCAGCGCCGGGGACCGAAGTTCCCGGCCATCGCCTTCTTCCAGGGTGAGGGGCAGTTCGCCGACGCGACCGACCCGATCCACGCCGACGCGTCCGCCGAGGATCCCATCGCCCGCGAGCTGGTCTCGACCCGGCTGCACTCCCAGCTGCAACTCCTGCACGACGAGATCGGCGGCGTGTTCGCCCTGATCTGGCTGACCGAAGCGGAATTCGCCGCGGGCCCGGTCGCCCCGCCCGCCGACGTGCGCCCGCCCGGTTCGCCGGTCGCGAGCGACGAGGGCTGCAACGCCTGGGACGACGTGCACCCCACCATCGGCGTCTGGCTGGCCGAGCGCGTCGCCGATCCCAATATCGGCATCCCGCCGGTCGAGTACGTCCCGAACTCGCGCTACCAGGATCCGCTCACGGAGGACTCCGGCTGGAATCACTGGGCCGAGCCCCTGTTCGGGCGCTCCCACCTCGGCGGCACTGCCTTCCCCGTCCAGGCGCTCCCGGAGGGCCTGACCCCGTACTACTTGGAGATCGAGGAGATCTCCGGGATGAACTTCGGCGGCGGCAACGCCCAGCTCGACCTGGAGTCGGGCGTCTTCGACTGGGCCTGCGGGTAGAACTCAGTCCACCATGGCCGGGCGGTCGTCGTCGGGGTGCGCCCCGCCGGCGACGCGCGGTGGCCGGATCGCGCGGGAGAGTTCCTCCGCGACAGGGGGATCGATGATGGTCGGTTCGATCGGTTCGACGCGTGGGCGCGGCGGCGTCGAGCGGACCAGCCGGAAGGCGCCGATCAGCACGGTCAGGTAGACGACCACGTAGACGTTCATCATGACCTGCGCGCCCGGCCACCACGGCGGCAGCAGGAAGGTGCCGACACTGACCCAGGTGGGGGTGTAGGTGTAGGTCCACGCGGCGATGGCGAGGTAGAGCCCGCCGGCGGCGAGCCACCAGCGGCCACGGGTCTGCGCGCGATGGATCAGGTAGACCGTCAGCGGCACGAACCAGACCCAGTGGTGCCCCCACGAATACGGGGAGACGGCGCAGGCGGTGAGGCCGCCGAGGGTCACCGACAGCAGCGCTTCGCCGCGGCGCACCAGCTCGGCCGCGAGCCACAGCGCGACGAGCGCGATCGGGACCGCGATCAACAGCCACAACCAGACCGGGGCAGGCCCGTGGACGAGATGGGCGATGGCCCCGCGCAGCGACTGGTTGGCGGGGTGGACATCGGGGGCGATGCGGCCGGACTGGAAGAACGTCGAGGTCCAGTACTGAGCGGAATCGCTCGGCAGGACAAGCGCGGTCAGGCCGATCGTGGCGGCGAAGGTGAGTGCCGCGGTGGCCGCGGCACGCCACTGCCGCTGCGCCAGATACTGGGCGACGAAGAACAGCGGCGTCAGCTTGATCCCCGCGGCGATGCCGACGCCGAGACCGCGCAGCCTGCTGTGCTCGGCGCGGGAGAAGTCCCACAGCACGAGCAGCATGAGCCACAGGTTGATCTGCCCGTAGTAGAGCGTGGTGCGTACGGGCTCGGCGAAGACGAAGGCCAGCATGATCAGCGCGCTGACGACGACCAGGCGCGGTGTCACCCGGTAGCCGAGCATCCGCCAGCTCTGCAGCACGCAGCCGAACAACACGACGAGATTGAGTACCAACCAGGTCGTGGTGACCGCCGACCACGGCACCAGCACCAGCGGCAGGAACGCCAGCGCCGAGAACGGCGTGTAGGTGTAGAGCAGGCCGTAGTGCGTCGGCTCGATGTAGAGGGCTCGGTCGTGCAGCACGCGCCAGCCGCCGTCGCGGTAGATGTGGACGTCGAGGCCGCCGACGAGGATGCCGCCGCTGTCCATCCACGGATCCATGGTGGTGAACAGCAGTGTCACGCCGAGGATGGCGGTACCGAGTAGCAGGAGGAGCGTCGAGACTGTGCGCGGGAGCTCCGCGCGTCGAGATTTCTCCACCACGGCCGTACTACCGGCCGGCTCGCATCGTATGCACGACTAAGAACCTACCGCCCGCCCGCCGGGATGCCGCGGTGCGGCCCGCCTTTGGTAGAGGATCCCTATGAAGGCGGCCGCCGGAGCGGCCGACCGGACCCGGAAGTGCCCGGTCACGCGGCCGGCTGCAAGACCAGCATGGTGTCGGCGCCGTGATGGAACTCGTAGCGGGTCTTGCGCAGTGCGGTGTGCACGCCCTTGTCGTGGAGTTCGGTGCGGAGGTGGGCGATGAGGTCGTCCAGGGGCGCGCCGGTGTAATCGAGCAGAGGGTAGAGCCTGGCTTCGCCCTCGGTGACCCGGGACAGTTCGAGCAGGGCGGACAGGTGGAATTCGGCGTCGAGGCGGTCGGCGTAGCTGAACAGCAGGTGCGAGCTCAGCGACAGGTCGACGGACTTGTCGGGGAACGGGAGTTCGGGCAAGCTCGCGGCGATGTAGCGGTCGGGTGCGGCGCGCAGATCGGCGGCGAAGCGCCGGGCCGCGCCGCGCCGGATGGCGGCATGGCCGTCGGGGGAGCCGTACCAGTCCCAGCGGTAGCGGTGGGCATTGGCGGCGGCCCAGGCCACGGCGCGGTCGTTCTCGGTGACGGCATCGACGGCCAGTGCGGTGGTCGGACGGGCGTAGATTGGATCGATCGCGGTGACCACGGCACCCAGGGCAGTCGCCTCGGCCGCGAAACTTGCTGCGCCACCAGGGCAATCGAGCACCTTGCGCCCGGTGAGGTCGTCGTCGGACAGGTGAAACATCGCGCGGTACTCGGCCAAAGATCTTGCGCTGACCAGAAATTCGCCGAGTACCTCGCCATCGGCGTGGTGCTTCATCACCCAACGGTCTCACGACTTGCGTTCGCCCGGTGGTGAATTCACGGGTGTGGTCATGTCGATTGCAGGACTCGGCGTAAAAGTCCCTCAGCTCAGGCGGACGCGGTGAGCCTGCGCAGCGCCTTCGCCACCACCTCGGGGTCGGTGGTCTCCCAGTACGGCGGCAACGAAGCGCGCAGGTAGCCGCCGTACCGGGCGGTGGCCAGCCGCGAATCGAGGATCGCGACGACGCCGCGATCGTCGACGCTGCGCAGCAGTCGACCGGTGCCCTGGGCCAGCAGCAGCGCGGCATGGTTGGCCGCCACCGTCATGAAGCCGTTGCCGCCGCGCGATTCCACCGCGCGCTGACGGGCGGTGAGCAGCGGGTCGTCGGGGCGGGGGAACGGAATGCGGTCCAGGATCACCAGACTCAGCGACGGGCCCGGTACGTCGACGCCCTGCCACAGCGTGAGCGTGCCGAACAGCGACGTCGCCGGGTCGTCGGCGAACTTGCGCACCAGCGCGCCCATCGAGTCGTCGCCCTGGCACAGCACCGGGGTGTCGAGCCGTTCGCGCAGCGCCTCGGTAGCGGCCTTGGCGGCGCGCATCGAGGAGAACAGGCCGAGCGTGCGCCCGCCCGCGGAGGTGATCAGCTGCTCGATCTCGTCGAGATAGGCGGGGGCGAGGCCGTCGCGACCCGGCGCGGGCAGGTGCTTGGCGACATAGAGGATGCCGGACTTGGCGTGGTCGAACGGGGAGCCGACGTCGAGGGAACTCCAGCGCACCGATTCCAGGTCGGCGGGCGCGGTGGCGCCGTTGGCCAGTGCCGGGTCGACCTTGCCGCCGGACTGCGAGGGCAGGCCCCAGGTGATCGCGAGACCGTCGAACGAGCCGCCGATCTGGAGGGTGGCCGAGGTGAGGACCACGGTCGCGGTGCCGAACAGTCTGCTGCGCAGCAGGCCGCCCACCGACAGCGGCGCCATCCGCAGGGTGCGGCGCGCGACGCCGCGGATCTCGTCGGCCGAGAGCCAGATGACATCGCGGCGCGCGGCCGGATCGGCCTCCTCGAACGCGGTGAGGGTGCGCACCGCAGCGTCGTGCACGTCGTCGATCGCGGCCACGGCCATCGTGCGGGCCGCGGCGTTGTCGGGATCGTCGGTGGCCTTGACGCTGCCCTGCGGCGCGAGCGCGGTGCGGGCGTTCCAGGCGGCGTCGCGGACCAGTGCGAGGACGGGGGCGATGCCGTCGGGCAGCTGATCCCAGCGGCCGGGCGGCAGATCCTCGAGCGCCTCGTGGAACGCTTCGGCCGCGCCTTCGAGCCGGTCGACCTCGCGTTCGTCGATGAGCTTGGTGCAGCGGCGGGCCGCGGCGCTGATCGCGGTCGCGGCGAGTTCGGCGGTGGCGACGCCGGTGACCCGGTCGACCAGTTCGTGCGCCTCGTCGATCACCACCACATCGTGTTCGGGCAGCACCTGGATGCCGCTGATCGCGTCGATGGCCAGCAGGGCGTGGTTGGTCACCACCACGTCGGCCTGGGCCGATTCGGCACGCGCCTTCTCGGCGAAGCAGTCCTGGCCGAACTGGCAGCGGGTCTTGCCCAGGCATTCGCGCGAGGACACGCTGACCTGGCGCCAGGCCCGGTCGCTGACGCCGGGGGCGATCTCGTCGCGGTCGCCGGTCTCGGTGTCGGAGGCCCACTCGTTGAGCCGCTGTACCTCGCGGCCCAGCTTGGAGATGGCGAACGCGTCGAACAGTTCCGCCTCGCCGCCGGTGTCCTCCGGGATCACGCTGTTGATCTTGTTCAGGCACAGATAGTTGTTGCGGCCCTTGAGGATCGCGAACTGCGGCACCCGGCCCAGCGGCCCGGCCAGCGCGTCGGCCAGCCGGGGCAGATCGCGGTCGACCAGCTGACGTTGCAGGGCGATCGTCGCGGTGGAGACCACCACCGTGCGCCCGGTCCGCACCGCGTGCCGCAGACTCGGCACCAGGTAGGCCAGCGACTTGCCGGTGCCGGTTCCCGCCTGCACCGCCAGGTGTTCCTTGGTATCGATCGCGTGGTCGACCGCGGTGGCCATCGTCGTCTGGCCGGTGCGTTCCTTGCCTCCCAGGGCATGCACGGCGGTGGCGAGCAGGTCGGCGACGGGAGGAAGTTCGGGCACGCAGGCAGCTTATCGGTCCCCTCGGACAGGATTTTCGGAGCGCTGGCGCGCTCGAGGTCGCGGCCCCTGATCGACGGGGCGGCCGCGACTCGCCGCCGCGCGGCGGACCCTCCTCGAGGTCGGGTCGTGGGAGCGGGTCGTCAGGTCGGGTCAGGGCTCGCGGACGAAGTCGTCGAGGTGGTCGCGGACGTAGTCGAGGACGCGCTGTTCGAAGTCGGCGGGTTCGTTGATGTCGTAGATCTCGTCGGGGTCGTCGGCGCGAGCGCCGTCGGGGCGGCGGATCTGGCCCGGGTTGGCCAGGGTCTGGTGTTCGTCGTCGAAGAAGCGGTCCAGGGCGTCGTCGGGGGAGCTGGGAGAGGCGTCGCGGGCGGCCAGGATCGCGGCGGCGGCCAGGCGTGGCATGCCCGCCGCGCGCAAACCCCGTGTGGCCCAGGGGAGCTCACCGCGACGGGTGCGCAGGTAGCCGCTGAAGCCGGTGTCCAGGACGCTGGTGTGCAGGCTCGACAGGGCCAGCAGGTGGGCGAAGGCGGGCGGGAGTTCGGCGAAGGCGCCGACGCCGCGGCGCTGCAATTCGTCGGTGACGGGGTTGGACCAGAAGACGATGTCAGCGGCGTCGTGGATGCTGTCGAGATCGGCCAGCGCCGCCCGCAGGCGGGCGCGGGCCTGCGCCGGGAATCGGTAGTCCATGGGTGCAGGCTAGCCGCGTCCCGGCCGCTCGCCGCGGGTCGCCCGTCCTCGTCCCCGGGTGTGCCTGCGACAGAGTTCAGCCGCGAAGCTCGCCCGACAACGCGACGCCCGCCTCGCGCAGCGTGGACAGCGCGGCGGTGACCGTCGCCGGGGCGACGCCCGCGGTGAGGTCGAGCAGGACGCGGGTGTCGAACCCCGCGGCGCGGGCATCGAGCGCGGTGGCGCGCACGCAGTGGTCGGTGGCGATGCCGACGACGTCGACGCGGTCGATGTCACGGGCACGCAGCCAGTCCGCCAGGGTGCTGCCGTCGGCGGCCGCGCCTTCGAAACCGGAGTAGGCGGCGGAGTACTCGCCCTTGGAGAAGACCTCCTGGACCGGGCCGAGATCCAGCGCCGGGTGGAAATCCGCGCCCGGCGTGCCGACCCGGCAGTGCGGGGGCCAGGTGTCGACGTAGTCGGGCTCGGTGGAGAAATGCGGGCCGGGATCGACGTGGTAGTCCCTGGTCGCGACCACCGCGTCGTAGTCGTGCGTGGCCACGAACTCGCTGATGGCCGCCGCCACCGCGGCGCCTCCCGCGACAGCCAGTGCCCCGCCCTCGCAGAAGTCGTTCTGCACATCCACGATCACCAGACCGCGTGCCATGGCGTCCTCCACTTCCTCCACCGGTTCGAGCCGCGCGTGCGGGCGCGTCGTGTGCCGTGCGGAACTCCGACGACATCATTGTCCGCTGCCCCGACCCGCACGGCCACTCGGCCGCGTCGCTCCGGCCGCTGTCGTGGCGCGGTCAGCCCAGGAACGTCGTCGGCACCGCGGGCTCGCCCGCCGACAGCTTGAGCCCCTCCCACGGCAGGCTGACCAGCCCGCGCGCGACCAGCTCCCGGCTCTGCGCCAGCGTCGCGACGCCGTCGACCACCGTGCCCTTGCGAACCAGCGGCACCAGCAGCTCCCTGGCCTGGAAACCGTTGGTGGCCGGGGTTTCTCCGTCGGCGGGGTAGACGATCTCCTCGACGATCGTGCCGGTCGCGCGGGCCAGCCGCAATGCCTTCTTGGTGCCGCCGCGCGACTGCTTGTGACTGCTGCGCTTGGCCACCGGGACGCCGTCGACCTCGACCAGCTTGTAGACCATGCCCGCGGTCGGGGCACCGGAACCGGTGACCAGTGAGGTGCCGACGCCGTAGACGTCGACCGGTTCGGCGCGCAGGGCCGCGATCGCGTACTCGTCCAGATCGCCGGAGACCACGATGCGAGTGCCGGTGGCGCCGAGGCCGTCGAGCTGGTCGCGGACCTGCCTGGCCAGCACGCCGAGATCGCCGGAATCGATCCGCACGCCGCCCAGCTCGGTGCCGGCGACCTCGATCGCGGTCGCGACGCCCCTGGTGATGTCGAAGGTGTCGACGAGCAGGGTGGTGCCGACGCCGAGCGCGTCGACCTGGCTGCGGAACGCGGCCGCCTCGTGCTCGCCGTCGGCGCCGCTGTGCAGCAGGGTGAACGCGTGCGCGCTGGTGCCCGCGCCGGGCACGCCGAAGTCGCGCACGGCCGCCAGATTGGAGGTGGCGTCGAAGCCGGCCAGGTAGGCGGCGCGGGAACTGGACGGCGCGGCCAGTTCGTGGGTGCGCCGCGAGCCCATCTCGATCATCCGCCTGCCCGCCGCCGCGCTCACCATGCGCGCGGCCGCCGAAGCGATGGCGCTGTCGTGATTGAGGATCGACAGGGCCAGCGTCTCCAGCAGCACACACTCGGCGAAACTGCCGCGCACGGACAGGATCGGCGAGCCGGGGAAGTACAGCTCGCCCTCGGCGTAACCGTCGATATCGCCGGTGAAGCGATATTCCCGCAACCAGTCGACGGTGGCCGGGTCGAGGAACCGGGCGACCACGGCGAGTTCGGCCGGACCGAACCGGAAATCGGTCAGCGCCTCGAGCAGCCTGCCGGTACCGGCCACCACGCCGTAGCGGCGACCGTGCGGCAAGCGCCGGGCGAACACCTCGAAGGTGCACTGCCGATGCGCCGAGCCGTCGGCCAGGGCGGCGGCGAGCATGGTCAGCTCGTACTGATCGGTCAGCAGCGCGGTGCTGGCGAACTCGTCACGGATCTGCACACCGGAAACTGTAGTCACCGCGGGTGTTGTTTCTGCGTGGCCGCGTCGTACCCTGGGTTTTATGGCCGTGTGCAATCCCGTTCGAGCCGGCGCCGTCACCGACGCCGTGAACGCCGCACTGTCAGCGGCGCAAGCGACGCCGGAAGCGGTCGAACAGACCGAGATCCTCGAGGCCGAGGACCGACCCTGGGTGACCGTCGTCTGGGACGACCCGGTGAACCTCATGCACTACGTCACCTACATCTTCCAGAAGCTCTTCGGCTACAGCAAAGCCAAGGCGACCGAGCTGATGTTGCAGGTGCACAACGAGGGCAAGGCCGTCGTATCCTCCGGTTCCCGCGACAAGATGGAGCAGGACGTGCGCCGATTGCACGCGGCGGGACTCTGGGCAACCATGCAGCGAGACGACTGAGTACCGTAGCCCTGTGCGCAAGTGGAGCAGGAAGAACTCACTGAGTGGCCTGAAGCTTCGTTCCGAGATGGACGAGCACGAGGCCACGGTGCTGCGCTCCCTGATCGGCGCCGTATCCGGTCTGCTCAGCGACCGCGCCGCCGACGCGCCCGAGGACGAACTCGCCGCGCTGACCGGCCTGCGCACCGGCAACTCCACCCCGCCCGACGACCCGCAGCTGCTGCGCCTGCTGCCCGACTTCCACCGCGCCGAGCCCGGCTCGCCCGATGCCAAGCGCGCCGACCTCAACTCCGCGCTGCGCAGCCTGCACGAGCCCGAGATCATCGACGCGAAACTGGCCGCGGGCCGGGTAGTGCTGGACAGCTGTCCCGAGGTAGGCGGCAAGATCGTGCTCACCCCGGAACAGGCCGACGCCTGGCTGGCCGCGCTCACCGACGTGCGCCTGGCGCTGGGCACCCTGCTCGACATCGACGACGACACGCCCGACCACTTCGATCCGAGTGATCCGCGTGCGCCGCATCTGGACGTCTACCACTGGCTGACCTGGATGCAGGACTCGCTGTTGCAGGCGCTCGCGCCCTGATTTCGGCGGGTTAGGGTCGGGGAATGCGCAGTGCTCCCGGTCCACGGAACTCGATCACCGATGTGGCGGGCGTGCTGGTCGGCCATCACCAGGTGCTCGACGACGACGTCACCCTGGGTACCGGCGCCGCGACCGGCTGCACCGTGGTGCGCGTCCCCGGCGGCGCGACCGCCGCGGTGGACGTGCGCGGCGGCGGACCGGGCACCAGGGAGACCGATCTGCTCGACCCGGCCAATACCGTCCGTCAGCTGAACGCGGTCCTGCTCACCGGCGGCAGCGCGTACGGCCTGGCCGCCGCCGACGGCGTGATGCGCTGGTCGGAGGAGCACGGCGAGGGCATCCCGATGGACCCGGCCGATCCGAGCCGGGTGGTGCCGATCGTGCCCGCCGCGGTGATCTTCGATCTGCCGGTGGGCGCGTGGCACATCCGGCCCGACGCCGACTTCGGATTCCTCGCGGCCGAGGCGGCCGCCGCCGATTTCGCGCGCGGCACCGCCGGGGCGGGGGTCGGCGCGCGCGCCGGTGCGCTCAAGGGCGGAATCGGTTCGGCGAGTGTCGTTCTCGCCGACGGGCCGGGCGCCGGGGTGACGGTCGGGGCGGTGATCGTCGCCAATCCCGTCGGCTCGGTGGTCGATCCGCGCACCGGGCTGCTGTGGGGCGCAGGCACCGACGGGCCCGATTTCTTCGGGCTGCGGCCCGGGACCGCGGCCGAGATCGCCGCGCTCGACGCCCTGCCGGTGAAGGGCACCGTGCTCAACACGACCATCGGCGTGGTCGCCACCGACGCCGCGCTCGACCCGGTCGCCTGTCACCGGCTGGCCACCACCGCGCACGACGGGCTGGCCCGCGCGATCCGGCCGGTGCATTCCCCGCTCGACGGTGACACCCTGTTCGCGCTGTCCACCGCCGCGATCGAGGTGCCGCCGATCCCGCTGCCCGGCGCGTTCCCCGGCGATCTGCTGCTGCTCGACCAGTTGTGCACGGCCGCGGCCGTGGTCGTGGAGCGGGCTGTCGTCGACGCCGTGCTCAGCGCGACCTCGATCGCCGGGATCCCGGCCTATCGAGATCTGTTCCCGCGCCGACTCCCCGCAGGTGGGGACCGGGGTGCGCGCGGCGCGGAATAGCCGAATAGGGTGGGTCGTTGTCGAGGTGGTGCTCGACAGCACGCAGTCAGGTTTGTGGAAAGGGTCGAGGAAGTGCTGGTGATCAGGGCCGATCTCGTGGACGCGATGGTGGCGCACGCGCGCGCCGACCACCCGGACGAGGCCTGCGGCATCATCGCCGGACCCGAGGGCAGCGACCGGCCGGAACGCTTCGTCGCCATGGTCAACGCCGAACGTTCGCCCACGTTCTACCGCTTCGATTCCGGGGAGCAGTTGAAGGTCTGGCGCGCGATGGACGAGGCCGACGAGACCCCCGTGGTCGTCTACCACTCGCACACCGCGACCGAGGCCTACCCGAGCCGTACCGACATCTCCTACGCCTCCGAGCCGTTCGCGCACTATGTGCTGATCTCCACCCGCGACCCGGAGCGGCACGAACTGCGCAGCTACCGCATCGTCGACGGCGAGGTCACCGAAGAGCCCGTGCGGATCGTCGATTCCTACGACGCCTGAACCCACCGAACGAAGTCACACCCGAGGAGTCCCCATGCCGGTAACCGTGTCCATTCCGACCATCATGCGAGGTCTCACCGGAGGCGAGAAGCGCGTCCAGGGCGAGGGCTCGACGCTGTCGGCGCTGATCGAGAACCTCGAGGCCAACCACCCGGGCCTGGCCGAGCGGCTGCTCTCCGACGGCAAGCTCAACCGCTACGTCAACATCTACGTCGACGACGAGGACGTGCGCTTCACCGGTGGTCTCGACGCCGAGGTACCCGCGGGCGCGTCGGTCACCATTCTGCCCGCCGTCGCCGGCGGCAGTGTCGATCTCGGCGCTCCCGAGGCGCTGCGTGGTGCCGCAGGCTCCCTCCTCCGCGTCCGTCGCTCGCGCCTGCGCTGACGTCGTGGCCCGCTACGAATCGCTGATCGCGACCCTCGGCAACACCCCGCTCGTCGGATTGAAGACGCTGTCGCCGCAGTGGGACGGCGACGACCACGTCCGCCTGTGGGCCAAGCTCGAGGACCGCAACCCCACCGGGTCGATCAAGGACCGGCCCGCGCTGCGGATGATCGAGCAGGCCGAGGCCGACGGGCTGCTCACTCCGGGCTGCACGATCCTGGAGCCGACCAGCGGCAACACCGGGATCTCGCTGGCCATGGCGGCCAAGCTCAAGGGCTACCGGATCGTGTGCGTGATGCCGGAGAACACCTCGGTGGAGCGGCGTCAGCTGCTCACCATGTTCGGCGCCGAGATCATCGACTCGCCGGCCGCGGGTGGTTCGAACCAGGCCGTGGCCATGGCCAAGGAGATCGCCGCGAAGAACCCGGACTGGGTGATGCTCTACCAGTACGGCAATCCGGCCAACGCGCTCGCGCACTACGAGACCACCGGCCCGGAACTGCTGGCCGACCTGCCCGAGATCACGCATTTCGTGGCCGGTCTCGGCACCACCGGCACCCTGATGGGCACCGGGCGATTCCTGCGCGAGAACGTGCCGGGCATCGAGATCGTCGCCGCGGAACCCCGCTACGGCGAACTGGTCTACGGCCTGCGCAACATCGACGAGGGGTTCATCCCCGAGCTGTACGACGAGGCGGTGCTGACCACACGGTTCTCCGTCGGCCCCTACGACGCGGTGAAGCGCACCCGGGAACTCGTCGGCGAGGAGGGCATCTTCGCCGGCATCTCCACCGGCGCGATCCTGCACGCGGCGCTGGGCGTGGCGAAGAAGGCGCAGAAGGCGGGCAAGCGCGCCGATATCGCGTTCGTCGTCGCCGACGGCGGCTGGAAGTACCTGTCGACCGGCGCCTACGACGGCACCCTGGACGAGGCCGAGGAACGGCTCGACGGCCAGCTCTGGGCGTGAGTTGTCGGAGCGCTGGCGCGCGCGACGGCCGCTGCGCGGCCTGCCCTCCCTAGGGGTCGGGCGTGCGGACTGGGTTCGTGGGTGCGTGGTCGAGTCGGGGCGGGCCTACGGGGGCGGGTGTTTCGGTACCCTGGCTTCTGTAGTGGCCCGGCCCGAGTGGAGGCGATGTCGGTGAGCGGTGGCGGAGGAATCGGAGCCTCGTTCGATCCGGATCGGATCGCCGGGCTGCGGGGACGGCCCGGCGCGACCCCACCCGCACGGCGCGAGGGCGTCCGGGCGTGGACGCGCGCTGCGGTCGTGATCGTCGGGTTCGTCGGGTCGTTGTATGTGATCGAGGGCGTCGACGCGGTGCTCTCGCACGACCGGCCGACGGGGGCGCCCGGTCAGCTCGACGCGGGCGGGATCGAACCCCGCGAACTCGACGGCCTCGACGGCATCGTGTGGGCCCCGCTGCTGCACGGCGGCTGGGATCACCTGATGGCCAACACGCTGCCGCTGCTGATCCTCGGTTTCCTGGTGCTGTTGTCCGGGATCGGGCGCGGTATCGCGGCCACGGCGATCATCTGGGTGGTCGCCGGTGTCGGCACCTGGCTGACCGGCTCGTCGGGCAGCGTGCACGTCGGCGCGTCGTCGCTGGTGTTCGGCTGGCTGACGTATCTGATCTGCCGTGGGTGGTTCGCCCGCAATGTGGGGCAGATCGTGCTCGGCGTGGTGATCTTCGCGCTCTACGGCTCGATGCTGTGGGGCGTACTGCCCAGTGACCCCCTAATTTCTTGGCAGGGACATCTTTTCGGGGCGGTGGGTGGAGTCCTCGCGGGCTGGGTACTCTCTGGTGATGAACGTCGACGCCGCCGTGGAGCATCGGTCGGCCGCGCAGTACCTACGCGGTAGCCGGGGATCCGGTCTGGAAAATGGGGGGATCCTGCATTGAGCACCAGCACGTCGTGGCAGCATGGGGGCATGCGCCTTACCGTCCTCGGGTGCTCGGGCAGCGTGTCCGGCCCGGATTCCCCAGCGTCGGGTTACCTGCTGACGGGTCCCGATATGAGGCCGACCGTCATCGACTTCGGTCCCGGCATCTTCGGCGCGCTGCAGAAGTACCTGAACCCGGGTGACGTCGACATCTTCCTGACCCATCTGCACGCGGATCACTGCCTCGATCTGCCCGCGCTGCTGGTGTGGCGTCGCTACCATCCCAATCCGCCGCAGGGCCTGGCGCTGGTGCGCGGTCCCTCCGACGCCGCGCTGCGCATCGGCAACGCCTCCGCCGAGATCGGCGGCGAGACCGACGACTGGTCCGACGTGATCGACTCGCAGGCCTGGGTCGAGAACGTGCCCGTCCCCTTCGGTCCCGGCCACACCGTCGAGGCCCGCCGGATGTATCACCCGCCGGAGTCCTACGGCCTGCGCATCACCGCCGCGGACGGCCGCGTCTTCGTCTACACCGGCGACACCGCCATGTGCGATGCCGTCGTCGAGCTGGCCGAAGGCGCCGACGTGCTGATGGCCGAAGCCTCGTGGACCCACGATCCGGCCAATCGCCCTCCCGGCATTCACCTTTCGGGCACCGAGGCGGGCGAGATCGCCACCCGCGCGGGCGCCAAGGAACTGCTGCTCACCCACATTCCCCCGTGGACCTCGCGCGAGGATGTCATCGCCGAGGCCAAGGCCGCGTTCGCCGGCCCGGTCCACGCGGTCTCGCCCGGCGAAACCTTCGACCTGTAGGACCGGCGAACAGTCGAGCTTCCCGACGACTCGCTGACTCCCGGGCACGTGGAACGGCTAGTGTGTGTGCCGTGTCGAGACGAGCCGATGGCAGGGCGGATGACGAACTCCGCGAGGTAAGGATCACCCGTGGCTTCACCACGCATCCGGCGGGATCGGTGCTGGTCGAGTTCGGGCAGACCCGGGTGATGTGCACGGCCAGCGTCACCGAGGGTGTCCCGCCGTGGCGGCGGGATTCGGGGCTCGGCTGGCTCACCGCGGAGTACGCGATGCTGCCCGCCGCCACCCACACCCGCAGCGGGCGTGAATCGGTGAAGGGCAAGGTCGGCGGCCGGACCCAGGAGATCAGCCGCCTGATCGGGCGCTCGCTGCGCGCCTGCATCGACCTGGCCGCGCTGGGCGAGAACACCATCGCGCTGGACTGCGACGTGCTGCAGGCCGACGGCGGCACCCGTACCGCCGCCATCACCGGTGCGTACGTGGCGCTCTCGGACGCGGTGACCTACCTGGCCGCGGCGGGCAAACTGGCCGACCCGCAACCGATCTCGTGCATGATCGCCGCGGTGAGTGTCGGCGTGGTCGACGGCCGGGTGCGCCTCGACCTGCCCTACGAGGAGGATTCGCGCGCCGAGGTCGACATGAACGTGGTCGCCACCGACACCGGCACCCTGGTCGAGATCCAGGGCACCGGCGAGGGCGCGACGTTCCCGCGCTCGACCCTGGACAAGCTGCTCGATTCGGCGCTGGCCGGTTGTGAGCAGCTGTTCGCGGTGCAGAAGGAAGTCCTGGCGCAGCCCTACCCGGGTGCGCTGCCCGAGCCGGCCGGTAAGAAGTAGCCGTGGCCGTGCGCGTGCTGGTCGCCAGCCGGAATGCCAAGAAGCTGAAAGAACTGCGCCGAATCCTCGACGAGGCGGGCGTGGCCGGGATCGAACTGGTGAGCCTGAACGAGGTGCCGCCCTACGAGGAGGCGCCCGAGACCGGGGCCACCTTCGAGGAGAACGCGATCGCCAAGGCGCGCGACGGGGCCGTCGCCACCGGATTGCCGTGTGTGGCCGATGATTCCGGGATCGAGGTGGACGCGCTCAACGGCATGCCCGGCGTGCTCTCGGCGCGCTGGTCGGGCCGTCACGGTGACGACACCGCCAACAACACCTTGCTGCTCGCGCAGCTCGGTGACGTGCCCGACGAGCGGCGCGGCGCCCGGTTCGTCTCCACCTGCGCGCTGGTGCTGCCCGACGGCACCGAGACCGTGGTGCGCGGCGAATGGCCGGGCATGATCGCCCGGAAACCGGTGGGGGAGGGCGGTTTCGGTTACGATCCGCTGTTCCTGCCGGAGGGCGGCACCGGCAGTGCTGCGGAACTGACTCCGGCCGAGAAGGACGCGGTCTCGCACCGCGGCCGGGCGCTCACCCAGCTGCTGCCCGCGCTGGCCGCGCTGGCCTGAACCGAAACGACAGCGCCGCCGCCCCGGATTCCGGGTGCGGCGGCGCTGTCGTCGTTCGGGGGGCTCAGAGTCCGTACTGCTGTTTGACGTCCTTGGCGTTGCGGTGCTCGACGAAGAACGACAGCAGCGGGATGGTGCCCGCGATCAGAGTGCCGACGGTGCGCCCGATCGGCCAGCGCACCTTCACGGCGAGGTCGGCGGTGACGAGCAGGTAGGCGAAGTACACCCAGCCGTGCACGACCGCGATCCAGCTCGGGGTGTCGACGCCGAAGCCGTACTTGGCGATCATCTCGCCGGTGAGCAGCAGCAGCCACAGGCCGGTGACCCAGGCCAGCACCCGGTAGCGCTGTAGCGCCGGACGGATCTTGGCGGCGTCGCCCGCCGGGGCGGCCTGGTCGAGCGACGGTGCGGTCGTGTTCTCGTCGGTGGTCACCCGGCGTTCCTCTCAGGGGCGCGCAGACCGGCCGAGCGGACCTGCGCATCGATGTCGCTGGCGTGCAGTCCCGCCAGGTACTGGTTGTAGGCGACCGTTTCCGGGTCGTCGGCGGGCGCGGCCTTGGGCCGTTCCGGCAGGATCCCGGCGGGGATCTCGCGCGGTGCCTCGGCCTTCGCCGCGCGCGGTGCGGTGTCCGGTTCCTCGGCCTCGCGCTCGAGGCGGACGAACCGGACGTAGGCGAACACCGCGAACGCGGCGAACAGCGGCCACTGCAGGGCGTAGC
This sequence comes from Nocardia sp. No.11, assembly GCF_038752175.1. Taxonomy (NCBI): domain Bacteria; kingdom Bacillati; phylum Actinomycetota; class Actinomycetes; order Mycobacteriales; family Nocardiaceae; genus Nocardia; species Nocardia sp. No.11. The sequence continues at coordinate 34,879 of NZ_JBCGFB010000031.1, forward strand.
CGAGGTTCTGGCCGGTTCCCGAGGCCGATTCGAACCGCTCCCACTGCCACCAGGCCAGCGCGAGGCAGCCCAGCGCGACGACGACGACCAGCGCGATCAGGGCCGGTCGATTGTGCGCCGGGCGGGGAGAGGAAGCGGACACGCGCTCCACGGTACCCGCCTACTACAGGCGGCGTAGGAGCAGGTCGGGGGCTCAGAACTTGTAGGTGATCCCGGTCATCCGCTCGGATTCCTCCCACAGCCTGCGCAGCAGTTCCGGATTGCGCGAGATCGCGCTCGACGGGCACGCCTCGACCGGGCCCTGGGACTGCATCCACTTGTTGGGACCCCAGTAGACGGTCGGGTCGGCCGCAGGCTCGGTGGCGGCGAACAGGCTCGAGTGGGCGGCCTTGGCCGGCGGGTGGCCGATGAGCTTGATGAACGGCTTGCTGACCCGGTCGAGCGGGGTCTCGGTGCGGGCGAACAGGTCGGTCGCCGAGACGCCGGGGTGCACGGCGTAGGACTTCTTGGCCGAGCCCGCCTCGCTGAGCCTGCGCTGTAGTTCGCGGCCGAACATGAGGTTGGCCAGCTTGGCCTGGGCGTAGGCGAGGTTGCGCTGGTAGCGGCGGTGCTCGTAGTTGAGGTCGTCGATCCACAGCTTGGGCGTCTGCTTGTGGGCGATGCTGGCCAGGGTGACGACCCGGTCGGTGATGCGGTCGAGCAGCAGGCCGGTGAGCGCGAAGTGGCCGAGGTGGTTGACGCCGAACTGGGTCTCGAAGCCGTCGGCGGTGCGCGAGAACGGGATGTTCATCAGGCCGGCGTTGTTGATCAGGACGTCGAATTCGCCCTGCTGGTCGGCGAAGGCGCGCACGGAAGCCAGGTCGGCGAGGTCGAGCGCGGCCACCCGGACGTCGCCCGGGATGGCGTCGGCGATCGGCTGGGCCTTGGCCGCGTTGCGGCACGCCATGATCACGGTGGCGCCCTTGCCTGCCAACACCTTGGTGGTTTCGGCACCGAGGCCGCCGTTGGCCCCGGTGATCACGAACGTGCGCCCGGTCTGGTCCGCGATGTCAGTTGGTTTCCATGCCATGCACCGACCTTACTCCGGAGTAAGATCGGAGGGAAGTGGTCAGCCGAGCAATCCGGCCAGCGTACCGGCGCAGGCGGGCCTGCGCAGTTTGGTCAGCGCCTTGGCCTCGATCTGCCTGGCCCGTTCCCGCGAGACGCCGAGCGCCGAGCCCACCTCCTCCAGCGAGCGCGCCTGTCCGCGATCGAGACCGAACCGCAGCCGGATGACGGCGGACTCACGCTCGGTGAGGACCGCGAGCGCGGCCTCGACATAGCCGGGCAGCATCCGCTCGGCCACCACGTCCGCCGGCGCGGGCGCGGTGTCGGGCAGCAGCGTGCCCAGTTCGGCGCCCTCGCCGACCGGCGCGTGCAGCGACACCGGCTCGGGCTCGTGCCGCAGCACCGCCGCGACCTGGGCGACGGTGAGCTCGGCGGCCGCGGCCAGCTCCTCGACGGTGACCGCGCGGCCGAGCCGCTGGGTCAGCTCGCGGCGTACGCGGATCACCCGGTGCAGGACGTCGGCGACGTTGGACGGCAACCGGATCGTGCGGCCCTGATCGGTGAGCGCCCGCCCGATCGACTGGCGGATCCAGTACGTCGCGTACGTCGAGAGCTTGAGCCCGCGCGTGTGGTCGAACTTCTCCACCGCGCGGATCAGGCCGAGGGTGCCCTCCTGGATCAGGTCGAGCAGCGCCATACCGGTGTTGGTCGGGAACCGGCGCGCGATGGAGACCACCAGGCGCAGATTCGCCCGGACCATCCGGTCCTTCGCGCGCAGTCCGTCGAGTTCGGTGCGGCGCAGCCGCTCCCGCCGCGCGGCGGTGAGTTCGATTCCGGCCGCGGCGTTCTCGTCGAGTTCGGCGCGGGCCGCCGTGCCTGCGGCGATACGGGCACCGAGGGCGTATTCCTCCTCGGCGGTCAGCAGGGGCGTGCGGGCGATGGCGGTCAGGTAGTCGCGGACGGAATCGGTGGTGACGGTCAAGGAAGGCTCCGTTCGATGCTGCGAGGGTGTGGCCGACCGGGTGGCCGGTGGTGGCGGCGCGCCGCCACC
>NZ_JBCGFB010000031.1:37113-59555 GCF_038752175.1 Nocardia sp. No.11
GCCGGCGCGTTCAGCGCCCGGGGATTCGCAGCGGGCGGCGCACGGTCGTCGACCGGGTCTGCGCGCCGCGAATCGTTGAGCCGGCAACGCGGCGACGCTGCGCCGGGAATGGCGCGGCGGCGCGGGGCGCGGCCGGACGGCCGGGCGTCGGGAGGGGCGCTGCCGCGGTCATGAGCTCGCGGATCGTGTCGTCGAGTGAGGTTCGCATCGTCGTGTATCGGGCCATATCGGCTGCTCCTTCGTCGGTGGTGTGGCTGCGTCGGGTCTGGGCGGCGATATCGGGTCCGTGCGGCATGCGCTGTCTCCTTCGATCGGTGTCGCGCTCGGCGACGAACACAAACTTAGAACGGACCTAAAAATATGTCAAGAACAATTTTGGGACGGCTTCAGTTATGCTGCGGTCATGACCACACAGCAGGGGCTCCGGGCGAGGAAGAAGCAGCAGACCAGGGAGCAGATCTCACATCGGGCGACCGAGCTGTTCCTCGAACGCGGCTTCGACAAGGTGACGATCGCCGATGTCGCCGCGGCCGCCGATGTCGCCAAGATGACGGTCACCAACTACTTCCCGCGCAAGGAGGACCTCGCGCTCGACCTCGGCGAGGTGTTCGTCGAGCAGTTGGCCGCCGTCGTCCGCGCGCGTGAGCCGGGGCAGTCGGCGCTGGCCGCGTTGCGCGCTGCCTACCTCGCCGCGGTGGCCGCGCAGGATCCGGTGATCGGGTTCAGCGGAGAACCGTTCGCCCGGATGATCACCGACAGTCCGGCGCTGGTGGCGCGCCTGCGCGAGTTCCACGACGAGCGGGAGAACGCGCTGGCGGGCGTCCTGCGCGAGACCACCGGCGCCGCGTCCGACGACATCACCCCGCGGATCGCCGCGGCCCAGCTCGCCGGCGTCCAACGGGTGCTGTTCGAGGAGATCCTGCGCCGCATGCTCGACGGCGAGTCCGGTGACGAGATCGCCACCGCCATGGCCGAATACGCGCGGATCGCGTTCGACGCGCTCGAACCGGGCCTGGGCGAATACGCCGTCCGCTGACGTCTCGGTCTGATTGCTGCCGTGTCACTGAAGTACCGCGCACCGTCGGAAAGCCCATACTGAGGCCATGTCCGATGGTGTTGCTGTAGACGAGCCTGTCGAGCCGATGAGCAAGACCAAGATCAACCTCATCTTCGCGACGGTGGTGCTCGGCATGCTCATGGCCGCGCTCGACCAGACCATCGTCTCGGCGGCGCTGCCCTCGATCGTGGCCGACCTCGGCAGCGCGGGGCACATGGCCTGGGTGGTCACGGCGTATCTGCTCGCCGAGGCCGTCGCGACCGTGCTCGCGGGCAAACTCGGCGACCTGTTCGGCCGCAAACTGCTGTTTCAGATCAGCGGCGTCATCTTCATCGCGGGCTCCGCGCTGGCGGGCATGGCGCCCGGCATGGGCGTGCTGATCCTGGCCCGCGGTATCCAGGGCATCGGCGCGGGCGGCCTGATGGTGACCTCGATGGCGCTGATCGCCGACACCATCCCGCTGCGGGAACGCGGCAAGTATCAGGGTGCGCTGGGCGCGGTGTTCGGCATCACCACGGTCGTGGGCCCCACGCTGGGCGGGCTGTTCACCGATCATGCGAGCTGGCGCTGGTGCTTCTACGTCAATGTGCCGCTGGCGATCATCATGGTGGTGATGGCGGCGCGCACGCTGCCGCGTCTGCGGGCGGTCGCGCGGCCGGTGATCGACTACCTCGGGATCGGGCTGGTCGCCCTCGGCGTCTCGGCGCTGATCCTCGGACTGGAGTTCGGCGGCAACGAATATCCGTGGGGCTCGTGGCAGATCATCGGGTTGTTCGTGCTCGCGGCGATCCTGCTGACCGCGTTCGTCCTGGTGGAGCGGCGGGCACAGGCGCCGATGCTGCCGATGCGGCTGTTCGGCAGCCGGGTCTTCACGGTGTCGTCGGTGCTCAGCTTCATCGTCGGCTTCGCGATGCTCGGCTCGATGACCTATCTGCCCGCCTACCTGCAATACGTCGACGGCGCGACGGCGACGGTGTCGGGCGTGCGGACGTTGCCGCTGGTCGTCGGCCTGTTCATCACCTCGGTCTTCTCCGGTCAGGTGGTCGGGCGCACCGGGCAGTACCGGTACTTCCCGATCGTCGGCATGGCGGTGATGGCGGTCGGCCTGTGGTTGATGTCGACGATGGGCCGCCAGACCAGTGTCTGGCTGGAATCGCTGTACATGCTGATCCTCGGTGCCGGGCTGGGGTTGTCCATGCAGGTGCTCACCATCGTCGTGCAGAACACCGTCCCCTACGCCGATCTCGGCACCGCCACCTCGGGCGTGACCTTCTTCCGCACTCTCGGCAGCGCGTTCGGCACCGCGGTCTTCGGCACGCTCTACAACAACCACAGCAAGACCGCCCTGGCCGAGGCGATCCAGCAGACCCCGGGCATCGGCCCGGAGGTGGTCGCGAATCCGAAGCTCTTGCGGGGGTTGCCGGTCGAGCAGACCGCGCCGATCATCGACGCCTACGCCAACTCGATCGATTACGTGTTCCGCTGGGTGGTTCCGGTCGCGCTGCTCGGGTTCGTCGTCGCCTGGTTCCTGCCGCAGGTCCGCTTGCGCGACAGTGCCAGGCACGGCGCGGGCGATATCGGCGAGGGTTTCTCGATGCCCGACTCCGACGACCGGGTGGTGCAGCTGGAACGCGCGGTCGCGGCCACCGTGCGCAAGGCCAGGGCGCACAAGCCGATCATTCCGGAGCTCATCGCGGCGGCGGGCAGCTCACTGGAGCCGGATGCCGCCTGGGCGCTGGGGCAGGTGTATCTGCACGACAAGCAGGGTCTGCCCGCCAAGGTCTACGGCATCGCGTTCCGGCACCGGCTGCCGGTGGAGGTGCTGTCGCCGGTGTTCCGGCAGGCCGTCGACGACGGCCTGCTGCTCGACGACGGCGGCACGCTGACCCTGACCGACCAGGGCATCCGGGAGGTCGATCTGCTGCGGTCCGGGTGGCGGCGCTGGCTCGGCGACCGCCTCGACGACTGGAACTACCACGACCCCGCCGATCGCGCGCTGCTCGACGAGGCGCTGTCGAATATCGCGGGCAAGCTGCTCGATCAGGGCGCCGACAGCGTCGAGGTCGCCAAGGTCTGACCCGGTTCGTCCAGCCGGGTGGATCGCGCTTGCCGCCTAATACTCGTAGACGTATATTCGTAGACGAGTAAGGAGGTGCGTATGGCCACGAAGCGCAAGGTGAACAATCTGCTGGCGCTCGCCGTGCTGTCGGTGATCGTGCAACGGCCGATGCACCGCTACGAGATCGCCGCCACCCTGCGCGCCCATGGCAAAGACAAGGACATGGACATCAAGTGGGGTTCGCTCTACACGGTGGTCCAGAACATGGCCAAGGCCGGTTTCCTCGAAGTCGTCGGCAGTGAGCGCGACGGCGCCAGGCCCGAGCGCGTGATCTACCGGATCACCGACGCCGGCCGCGCCGAGATGGCCGACTGGACCAGGGAACTGCTCGCCTCGCCCGAGCCCGAACACCACCGGTTCACCGCGGGCCTGTCGATCCTGGCCGTGCTCCCGCCCGACGAGGTGATCGAGCTGCTCGGCCTCCGGATCGACGCGCTCGATGCCGCCGTCGACCGTGCGAAGACCGAGCTCGCCGGGCTGGCGGGCAGCCTGCCCCGGCTGTTCCTCGTCGAGACCGAATTCGGCGTGGCGATGCTGGAAGCCGAGGCGCGCTGGGCGCGCTCGCTGCGTGACGAACTCCGCGCCGGCACCTTCGAAGGCCTGCGGATGTGGCGGCAGTGGCATGCCGACGGCATGCCCGCCGACCGGATTCCCGACTTCGGCGAAGGGGGGACCGGCTAGCTCTCGCCCCGAAAAAGACCCCGGACCCGGTGGTGTGCGGCAACACCCCACCGAGTCCGAGAAACCGTCCCGACACCGTGCTCACACGCATGCGCACCCGGCTACGAGGCTGGCAACCACAGGATAGCCCGGGTGACGCAGACACAGATCTGGAGATCACTCATGTCCCACACCCGTTCCGCCGTGGTCATCGGCGGTGGCATCGCCGGCCCCGTGGCCGCGACCGCCCTGCTCCGGGCAGGCATCGACGCCCACGTCTACGAGGCCTATTCCGGGCCGTCCGAAGGGATCGGCTCCGGGCTCGCGCTCGCCCCCAACGGGGTCGCGGCCCTCGACATCCTCGGCGCCGGCGACGCCGTGCGCGCGATCGCGCTGCCCGTGCGCGGCATGCGGCTGGCCGTCGGCGGCCGCGAACACGTCCTGCCGGTGCTGCCCGATCAGCCGCCGCTGCAGGTCGTCGACCGCGGCGAGCTGCACCGCGCGTTGCACGATCACGCGGTCGCGGCCGGTGTGCCGTTCAGCTACGACAAGCGGCTGGTGCGCGTCGACGAGCACGCCGACGGCGTGACCGCGCACTTCACCGACGGCTCCACCGCGTCGGCCGACATCCTGGTCGGCGCGGACGGCATCCGGTCCACCGTCCGGACCCTGATCGACCCGGCCGCGCCCGGACCCGACTACACCGGCATGCTCGGCTTCGGCGCGCTGGTCGACTGCGACCAGGATCTGCCCGCCGACACCATGGTGTTCGCCTTCGGCGCCAAGGCCTATTACCTGTACTGGCAGCACGCCGACGGCCGCGTCGCCTGGGGCGCGAATCTGCCCAGCAAGCAGTACTACTCGCTGACCGAGGCGCGCGCGATCCCGGCCGAGCACTGGCTGCGCGTGCTGCGCGAGACCTACGCGCCCGATACCCCGGGCGGCGAGTTCGCCCGCCGCACCACCGCCGAAAACCTGGAGATCACCGGGGCGCTGCACATCATGCCGCCGGTGCCGCACTGGTATCGCGACCGGATGGTGCTGGTCGGCGACTCGGTGCACGCGCCGTCCAACAGCTCGGGGCAGGGTGCGTCGCTGGCCATCGAGAGTGCCGTGCAGCTGGCCCGCTGCCTGCGCGACATCGACGCGCCCGCCGAGGCCTTCGCGGCCTACGAGCGGCTGCGCCGGTCCAGGGTGGAGGGCGTGGCGGCGCGCGCGGCGAAGGTCAACCACAGCAAGACGCCGGGCCCGGTCGCCCGCAAGATCATGAACGCGATGATGCCGCTGATGGTCAAGACGGTGATGAACCCGGAGAAGACGATGGGCGCCGAACGCCGCTACCGCATCGACTGGGACGCGCCGGTCCAGCGCGAGCTCGCCACACTCACGTCCTGATCCGTGCTCGCCCCCGGCCGGGATGCGCCGACCGGGGGCGAGTACCCGCGCATACTGGGACGACAGACTCAGGCTGCCAGGAGACGCTCGTGTCGACGATCAACGGACTGCCCGCCCATGTCCTGATGGTGCACCTGCTCGTGGTGCTCGTCCCGCTGACGGCGGCACTGCTCGTCCTGGCGGCGGTCTGGCCCATGGCTCGGCGCGTGCTGGTCTGGCCGGCCGTGGCACTGGCGGTGCTCACCGTGGCCCTCACCCCGGTGACGGTGAGCGCGGGGCGCTGGCTCGCGCAACGGGTCGGCAGCACGCCCGCCATCCGCGCCCACATCGATCGCGGCGACACCCTGCTGCCGTTCGTGATCGCGTTGCTGGTGGTCGCGGCGCTGGTCGCCGGGGTGCATCTGGCCGAGCGCGCGGGCAGGCGGCCGACGCGCGCGGTGGTCGCGGTCGTGGCCGTGCTCGCGGTGGCGGTGGGTGTCGCCGCGACGGTGCAGGTCGTGCGGATCGGGGACTCGGGAGCCCGGGCGACGTGGGGACCGCTGGTGTCCGCGGTGGCGGGCTGAGCCGTCCTCGGGAATAGCGGATTGCTATCGACTTGTCGGTGTCAGCGCCGTGCGGCGCGCAGGTGCAGGATCCGGGCGGACTTCGCGTCGGCGGGCAGGAAGGCCTCGAGATGGAGTTCGGCGAGGGTGACGTCGGTCGCGGTGGCGAACGAGGTGAGGGTGGTGATCAGGCGCAGATCGCCGTCGTCGGTGCGCAGGTGCAGGGGGACGGCGAAGCCGACGTGATCGGGACCGGGGGTGACGGCGGGCAGATAGCCCGACAGTTCCGTGATCAGCGCGTCGACGCCGGGATCGGGGGTGTGGGCGGCCCGGCTGCGCAGTGCGTCGATGATGTGCCTGCCCCATTCGGGCAGATTGCGCACGCGCGGCGCGACGCCCGCCGGGTGCAGGGCCAGCCGCAGCACGTTCATCGGCGCGCGCAGCAGATGGTCGGCGACGCCGTCGGTGAACAGGTCGAACGCGGCGTTGGCGGTGACCAGTTCGCCGCGCGGACGGGCGACCAGCGCCGGATACGGCAGGTGCCCGTCGAGAACGGCGGTGAGCGCTTCGCGCACGGGCGCCAATTCCGGTGCGGCCAGATCGCTTTCGGGGAACACCGGCGCGAAGCCCGCCGCCAGCAGCAGATTGTTGCGATCGCGCAGGCCCAGTTCGAGCGATTCGGCCAGCCGCACCACCATCGTGCGTCCCGGCTGTGACCGGCCCTGCTCGAGGAAGCTCAGATAGCGCTGACTCGTCTCGGCGCGAATCGCCAGGTCGAGCTGGCTGACCCGGCGCAGGGTGCGCCAGTGCCGCAGCTGCGGGCCGAAGGCGGTGGTGGTCTGCGCGATCGTCATGGGGCGAGTCAACCGCGGGCGGCCACCTCGCGCCATTCCCGCCGGGGAATGACAGGCGGAGCGCGACGACGCACGGCGTTCATTCCCCGCGGGGAATCGCGCGGCGTCACCGCCCTCGACAGAGTTGTGGCCATGAGCAACAACGACATCGCCACCCGCTACGTGGCCCTCTGGAACGAAGCCGACCCCACCGTCCGCCGCACCCTGATCGAGGACCTCTTCGCCGTCGACGGCGCGCAGTACCTGGTCGACCCGCCCGCCGCGGCCCGCGCGGCGGCGGCCGACCTCGCGATCGCGGCGCCGCCGCTCGCCGTGCACGGCTACGACGCGCTCGACCGCCGCGTCACCCGCGCCTACGAGATGTTCCTGGCCGACGGCGAGTTCGTCTTCGTCACGGCGGGCCCGGCCGTGGCACTGCCCGCGGGCACCGTCGGTGTCGCGTGGACCATGCACCGNCGGCTACGACGCGCTCGACCGCCGCGTCACCCGCGCCTACGAGATGTTCCTGGCCGACGGCGAGTTCGTCTTCGTCACGGCGGGCCCGGCCGTGGCACTGCCCGCGGGCACCGTCGGTGTCGCGTGGACCATGCACCGCCGCGACGACGACACTCCCCAGGGCGGCGGCTTCGACCTGCTCGCGCTCGATGCCGACGGCCGCGTCGTCACCGACCACCAGTTCATCGAGGGGTCGCGATGAATGCCCTTGCCTACCAGGCAGTTCCCGGTCAGGGACTCACGGTCGCCGCGCAGCGGCGACCCGAACCGGGGCCGCACCAGGTCCTGATCCGGGTCGGCGCGGCCTCGGTGAACCGGCGCGATCTGATGCTGCTCGACGGCACCTACCCCCTGCCGCTCACGTCGGGCATCGTGCCGCTGTCCGACGGCGTCGGCGAGGTGATCGCACTGGGCGAGGATGTCACCCGCGCCGCCCTCGGCGACCGGATCACCGCGAGCTACTTCGTGCACTGGGTCGACGGTCCGCAGAGCCTGGCGCTGGCCGCAGAACAGTACGGCGCCAACTATCCCGGGTTCCTCGCCACGTACGCCCTGGTCGAAGAGGACTCCATCGTGCACGTGCCCGCGCAGCTCACCGACGCCGAGGCGGCCACGCTGCCCTGCGCGGGCCTGGTGGCCTGGTCGGCACTCACCACGGGGACGCCGGTCGCGCCGGGTGACCGCGTGCTGACGGTCGGCAGTGGCGCGGTCGCGCTGTTCGCCGTCCAGTTCGCGACGCTGCTGGGCGCGGAGGTCCTCTCGATCACGTCCGGCCCGGCGAAGGCCGAGCGGTTGCGGGCGCTCGGCGCGGAGACGGTGATCGACCGGACCGAGACGCCCGACTGGGGTGCGGTGGTGTCGGGGCTGACCGGTGGCGTCGAGCACGTGGTCGATGCCGTCGGCCTGCCCACGCTGCCCCAGTCGGTGGCCGCGGGCGCCTACAACGCGACGGTGACGATGATCGGCGCGATGGCCCCGGCGCCCGGAACGGCACCGCCGGTCAACCCGTTCGGCTCGTCCTATCTCGCGATCCGCCGGATCGCCGTCGGCAGCCGCGTCGGCTTCGAGGCGATGAACCGGGCGATCACCGAGCATCGCCTGCGCCCGGTGATCGACCGCGAATTCGGGTTCGACGAGGCCGCCGCAGCCTACGACTACCTGCGCTCGGGCGCGGCGTTCGGCAAGGTGGTCGTCTCCGTCGGCTGATCGTCGGTGGGGGAGCCGTGCAGCAGACAGAACACGGTCACGCACACGACCAGCCAGGACAGGCCGAACAGCCAGCCGGCGAGCACATCGGTGGCCCAGTGCACGCCCAGATAGATCCGCGACAGCCCGACCGCGATCGGGAACAGCACCGCGAACACCGTCGCCACCCGCCGGACCCAACGCCTGCGCAGCCCGGGGATCACGGTGATCGCCACGATGCCGACCACGACCGTCGTGCCCAGGGTGTGCCCCGACGGATACGACAGGCTCGGTTCGGCGACGAGGCGGGCGACCTCCGGCGGCCGGTGCCTGCCCACGAGATGTTTGACCACCACGACCAGCACCCCCGCGCCCGCCGAGGTGACGGCGACCAGCGCGGCGGTCGCCCAGTCGCGCCGCCAGGCGAACCACGCGACCGTGATCGCCGCGAGGATGGTCATCGACTTGGTATCGCCCAGATCGGTGATCACCCGGGCGATCGAGGTGAGCGGTTCGCCGCGGTGCGCGATCATCCAGTCCAGCACCCGTGGGTCGAACCGGATGATGCCCGCGTCGTTGTTCACCTGCCAGGTGAGCGCGATGAGCGAGACGGCGGCGGTCGCGAGCAGGGCGGCGGCCAGCGGGGGCCGTCGGCCCAGGACCGACCACGCGAGGTCGTCGGGCGGGGGTCGGCGCGAGGCGATCGGCATAGCTACCAGATTGCCAGCTCCGGCCTCATGCTTCGAAGACGACCGCGTTTCCGGCGACGTCGCGGGTGCCCGCGACCTTCTTGATCGCCTTCACCAGGTCGGCGACGGTGTCCCAGACGCGCGGGGGCTCGCCCTCGATGTTGCCGATGGTGTACCAGGTATCGGTACCGCGGTAGCGGACGAGGCCCTTGCCCGCGTCGTCGAGCATGACGTCGAGCTCGCCGGACACCGTCCCTTCCTCTTCGGTCATGACGGCGCTGTCGGCGGTGATCTCGATCGTCTCGCTTATTTGAACTCTCCTCGGCGGAGGCAGTCGTCGACTGCGGTGCGCAACGCGGTGTGCTCGGCGGTATCAACGGTCAGGGCGTACTTTATCTTGACCTTGACGTAATGCTCGACATAGGCGCACCGGAAGTTGCCCGGCGGCAAGTAGTTCGCGGGGTCCTGGTCACCCTTGGAGCGGTTGGCCGAAGGATCGGCGGCGACCAGGTTCATCGAGTCGTTGGCGATGCGGCGGCGGGTGTCCTCGTCGCGGTCGGCGGCGCCGGAGCGCCACGCCTCGGCCAGGGCCACGATGTGTTCGGCGTCGACCTTGGCCGGGTCGGTGATGAACTTGTACGGCCCGAGCTGGCCGGTCTTCTTGTCCACGAAGCCGTAGCGGTCCTGCCAGCCGGCGCCCGCGGGGATCTTCAGCTCGCAGGTCTTCGGGTCGAGGGTGACCTTGCCGGTCGCGTCGCGCAGCATCATCACGTCACGGCTGGTGCACTTGGGGTACTGGGCCAGCTCGCCGCCGAAGCCGTGTTCGGGCTTGTTGGTGTCCCAGTGCGGGAACTTCTCCCTGGTGTAGCCCGTCATCGGGCCTTCCTTGGCGACAACGAGTTTGCCGAGCAGATCGCCGATCTCCTTGCCCGACACCGTCGCCGCGCTCGCCGGACCCGGCCCCGGCGCGGTGGGGCTCACCTTGTCCAGCATCGAGTTGGCGATGGTCAGCACGACGCCGATCACCACCGCCGCGGCGAGGGCGAGCAGGGCCCGGCCCAGAGGAGAGCCGCTGATCGATGACCACTTCATGCCCGTATCACCCACATGCCTTCGTCGAAAATGAACCGGCACAACCTAACGGCCGCACCGGGTGTCGTATCTGATTGTCGTCTATGACGTTCGGCACACGGCATCGCAAAGGAATTGCGGCTCAATAGCGTTCGCCTATCGAGGGTGGTGACCTGCGGCGGAGCGCGGTAAACCCGGAGTGACACACGTCACTATGAATCCCTGTCGGCGGCGGCCGGTTCCGCGCGTCCAACCGGGGGAAGGATCATTCAGCGAAAGGAACCGGCCATGCCGACCGTCGACGTCATCGACTCGTTCATCTCCTACAGCGACGCGGGTGCCGACACCCGACCCGTCGTCTTCCTGCACGGCAACCCCACCAGTTCCTACCTGTGGCGCGACGTGCTGCCGGTGGTGCGCGAGCACGCTCGCTGCCTGGCCCCCGACCTGATCGGGATGGGTGCCTCGGGCAAACCCGAGATCGCCTACCGCCTCGACGATCACGCCCGCTACCTCGACGCCTGGTTCGACGCGCTCGAGCTGACCGATCCGATCCTGGTCGGTCACGACTGGGGCGGCACTTTGGCCATGGATTTCGCCGCCAGGCACCCCGGCCGGGTCGCCGGGATCGCGGTGATCGAGACGTTCCTGCGCCCGCTGCGCTGGTCGGAGCTGCCCGCGCGCTCGGCCGAGATGTTCCGGCTGTTCCGTTCGCCCGCGGGCGAACAGGCGGTGCTCGCCGAGAACAAGTTCATCGAGTACAACCTGCCGACGCTGGTCCCCGCGCTCACCGAGGCCGATCTCGACGCCTACCGCGCCCCGTATCCCACCCCGGCCTCGCGCGCGCCGATGCTGGCCTGGGCCAGGGAGTTCCCGCTCGACGGCGAGCCCGCCGACGTCGTGGCCAGGGTGAACGCCTACGGCGAATGGATGGCGGCGAGCGCGGGGGTGCCCAAGCTGCTGATGACGGTGGAGCCCGCCGTCGGGCTGGGCAGCGCCGAGGTGATCGCCTGGGCGGCGGCCACCTTCGCCGACCTGGAGGTGGAGTCGGTGGGCCGGGGCTCGCACCACGCGCCGGAGGATCAGCCGGTGGCGATCGCGAAATCCGTGGCGGGCTGGCTGGACCGGCACGGGCTGTTGGCGTGACGGGCGACAATATCGACATGGAGACCGACGAGGCCGCGCTGGTCGCTCGCGCCGTGGCGGGCGACCGGGCAGCGTTGAGCGAGGTGATCGCGCAGCTGCAGGATCCCCTGTACCGCTTGGCCCTGCGGATGACCGGCCGCCCGGCCGACGCCGAGGACGCGGTGCAGGAGATCCTGATCCGGGTGGTCACCCGGTTGTCCACCTGGCGCGGCGAGGCCGCGCTGCGGACCTGGGCGTACCGGGTCGGGGCGAACTATCTGATCTCGCAGCACCGGCGGTCGGCGCCCGAGCGCGAACAGCTCGGCCTCGACGAGTTCGGCGCGAACCTGCTCGACGGGCTGGCCACCGAGGACTACCGCGGTCCCGAAGCCACTCTGCTCGCCGAGGAGGTCCGTCTCAGCTGCACCCAGGCGGTATTGCAATGCCTGAGCCGGGACGAGCGGATCGCCTTCGTCCTCGGTGACGTGTTCGGGCTGTCGGTGGCCGAGGCGGCCTGGGTGCTCGACATCAGCCCGGCCGCGTACCAGAAGCGCTGGGAGCGGGCCAAACAGCGACTCGGCGCGTTCCTGCGCTCGTCGTGCGGGCTGGCGAATCCGGCGGCGCCGTGCCGGTGCGCGCGCCGGGTCACCCGCGCGAGTGAACTCGGGCGGATCGATCCGGCGCGCCCCGTCTACACGAAACACGCTGTGCGCCACGGTGGTCGCACGGTGGCCGAAGCGGCGGCGCAGCTCAGCGACCTGCGGGACGTGGCGGCGGTGCTGACGGCGCATCCGGATTACGCGGCGCCGCAGGAGAAGATCGCGGCGATCGCCGGGCTGCTCGGCTCGGGCCGGTTCCCGCTGCTCGACTGAGGTCAGTCGGGCAGCGTCCCGGTCTCCGGCGGAATCCCGGTGTCCAGGAAGCGGATCAGGCGGGCGATGCGGGCGGCGTGGTCGACACAGCGCTGGAACTGGCTGCCCAGCAGGGCCAGATCGATCGCCGTGCCGGTGCCGACGCCGACCTCGGCCGTGGTCAGCACGGCGCGCAGCTGCGCGCAGCGCGTTTCCATGGTGGCGGCCGTGGTGCCGTCGTCCTCGGTGAAACGGCCGGTCGCGACCGAAGCGCTCACCCGCGCAACATATTCCGCGGCCAGCAAGCCCATCGCCACCAATTCGGCGATGACCGGCTCCGGCGCGACGGCCCGCGGATGCGCCCGGTACACGTACTGACCGGCGGTCTCGGTGCGCCTGCCGATCCGCGAGAGCTCCCCGGCGATCTGGATCGCGGTCACCACGTGGCGTAGGTCGCGGGCGACCGGCGCCTGGAGCGCGAGCAGGGCCATGGTGCGACTTTCGCAGGCGGCGAACATCTGCTGGAGTTGCTCGTCGAGCGCGAAGACCTCGTAGGTGGCGGTCAGGTCGGCGCCGGCGAGCGCCTCGGTGACCCGCTCGGTCGCGTCATGGGCCAAGCGCGACATCAGGGTGAGATCGTTGGACAGAGCAACGAGCTCGAGGGTGAACTGGGTCCGCACGGGCTGAATTGTTCCCCATCGAGGCGCTCCCCGGGAATCCATCGGCGGATCTTTCGCGGCCGGGTATCCCGGTCCACTCGCGCGCGGCTGGAACGATGGAGGCCATGATTGCCGCGTTGACGACCAGATGGACCCTCTTAGTCCCGATACTCGCCGCGCTCGTACTCGCCGTCACCTGGGGGCGCGACGTGCCGGGACTCGTGGTGGCGCTCGTCAGCGCCGCGCTGGTCGGCGCGGTACTGGCCGCGGTCCATCACGCGGAGGTGGTCGCCCATCGGGTCGGCGAACCGTTCGGCTCGCTCGTGCTGGCCGTGGCCGTCACCGTGATCGAGGTGGCGCTGATCGTGACGATGATGATCTCCGGTGGCGACAAGGCGGCCTCGCTGGCCCGCGATACCGTCTTCGCCGCGGTGATGATCACCTGTAACGGCATCTTCGGCCTGGTCCTGCTCGTCGGCGCGCTGCGCAGGCGGGTCGCGGTGTTCAATCCCGAGGGCACCGGCGCCGCGCTGGCCACCGTCGCGACGCTGGCGACGCTGAGTCTGGTGCTGCCGACCTTCACCACGAGTAAGCCGGGACCGGAGTTCTCGCCCGCGCAGCTGGCCTTCGCCGCGGTCGCCTCGCTGGCGCTGTATCTGCTGTTCGTGATGGTCCAGACGGTGCGTCACCCCGACGATTTCCTTCCGGTGGAGGACGGCGGCGCGGTCGACGACAGCGCCGCCGACGACCACTCGCCGTCCAACCGGGCGGCGCTGACCAGCCTGGGCCTGCTGGTGCTCGCGCTGGTCTGTGTGGTGGGGCTGGCCAAGGTGGTCTCGCCCGCGCTCGAGGCGGGCGTGGCCTCGGCCGGGCTGCCACAGTCGGCGGTCGGCGTGGTGATCGCGATGCTGGTGCTGCTGCCGGAGACGCTGGCCGCGGTGAATTCCGCGCGCCGCAACCAGGTGCAGATCGGCCTGAATCTCGCGCTGGGCTCGGCCATGGCCAGCATCGGTCTCACCATTCCGGTGATCGCGCTGGCGACGATCTGGTTGAGCGGCCCGCTGGTGCTCGGCCTGGGCGCCACCCAGATGGTCCTGCTCGCGCTGACCGTCGTGGTGAGCACGCTGACCATCGTTCCCGGCCGCGCGACCCTGCTGCACAGTGGCGTTCACCTGGCGTTGTTCGCCGCTTTTGTGTTCCTGGCCGCAAGTCCGTAGCTGAAGTGTTGCGGATCACACGAGGCGACGATCTGTCATTGAAACCGCGAAAAAGCGACGAGGGTCACCACCCCGAAATTTTGTTGTGACGCAGAGTACCGGCTAGCTTGCTGGAGTTGGCACCGACGCCGAAGCCAGAGAGTGCGGTATGAAAATCACCATGCTCCGCGCTTCGCGAGCGGGCCGGGGGCATCGCTGATGTCCACCGATCTGCATTCCGCGAAGCCGGATTCCGCTACCCAGATCGTCCGCAAGAACTTCACCGACACGGTCGTGTCGTCGTTGCGGACCTTCGGGCGCGCGGTCGACCTCGCGCAGGAGTCGGTCACCGGCACCGTCGCCGATGTCGCCCGCGGGCATTTCCAGTGGCGCGAGACCCTCGTCCAGGCCTGGCGGCTGATCACGGTCACCGCGATTCCCGCGATCCTGATGGCGATCCCGTTCGGCGTGATCGTCTCGATCCAGGTCGGCAACCTGATCCACAGCCTCGGCGCCGACTCCATGCTCGGCGCGACCGGCGGTCTGGGCGTCATCAAGCAGGGCGCGCCCATCGCCACCGGCTTCCTGCTCGGCGGCGCGGGCGCGGCCGCGATCGCCGCCGACCTCGGCGCGCGCACCATCCGCGAGGAGATCGACGCGCTCAACACCATGGGTATCAGCCCGGTGCACCGGCTCGTCATCCCGCGCATGATGGCCATGCTGATCGTCGCGCCGATGCTCAATGTGCTGATCATCTTCGTCGGCGTGCTCGCCGGGTACGCGGTCGCCGTCGGCGGCCAGGGCGTGACCCCGGGCAGCTACTGGTCGACCTTCGGCTCCTTCGCCACCGCCGGTGACGTGTGGGTCTCGCTGCTCAAGGCGCTGATCTTCGGCTTCCTGGTCGTCGTCATCTCCTGCCAGCGCGGGCTCGAGGCCAAGGGCGGGCCGCGCGGTGTCGCCGACGCGGTGAACGCGGCGGTGGTGCTCTCGGTGGTCTCGATCGCGATCGTGAACCTGCTGGCCACCCAGATCAGCGCCATGTTCCTGCCGACGAAGTTGGCATGATGGCTGCCTCCTCCTATCTCCCCACCTCGCTGCACTGGCTGCGCGGGCCGGCCCGGCTCGGCAAGCGCATCGGCTCGGCCGGTGAATCGCTGGGCTTCGTGGCCGTGTTCGTCTGGCAGGTGCTGTCCTCGGTGCCGCTGACGCTGCGCCGCTACCGCGACGAGACGCTGCGCGCGGTCACCGACATGACCTGGGGTCGCGGGTCGATCATCGTCGGCGGCGGCACCGTCCCGATGATGATCGTGCTCGGCCTGGTGATGGGCGCCTCGGTCGGCGTCGAATCCTTCGCCTCCCTCGACATGCTCGGCATGGGCCCGGTGACCGGCGTCATCTCGGCCTACGCCACCACCCGTGAGCTGGCCCCGATCGCCGCGGCCATCGGCTTCGCCGCGCAGGCGGGCTGCCGGATCACCGCCGAGATCGGCTCGATGCGCATCTCCGAGGAGATCGACGCCATCGAAGCGCTGGGCCTGCGTTCGGTCCCGTTCGTAGTGACCACTCGCGTCATCGCGGGCGCGATCGCCATCGTGCCGACCTTCCTGATCGCGCTGATCCTGTCCTACGGCGCCTGCCGCGGGCTGCTCACGATGGTCTACGGGCAGTCGGCCGGCGTCTACGACCACTACTTCTTCCAGTTCATCTCCGGGTTCGACATGATCGCCGCCGTCATCAAGGTCGCCGTGTTCGGCACGGTGGTGATCCTGGTGCACAGCTACTTCGGGTTCTTCGCCACCGGCGGCCCCGAGGGCGTCGGCATCGCCTCCGGTCGCGCGGTGCGCGCCAGCTCGGTGGCCATCGTCGCCATCGACATGGTGCTGTCGATCATCCTGTGGGGCTTCAACTCGGCGATCAGTTTTACGGGGTGAGCTAGTGCCTAACTACGGAATGCCCGGCGTCGCCGCCGATCGGCGCACCTCGCGGCTGACCGGCGCGATCATCCTCGGCATCATCGCCGCGGTCGTGCTGGCCACGGTCGCCTACCGCAATCTGACGACCGAGGAGGGCCTGCGGATCGCGCTGCACACCGAACACCTCGGTGACGGCATCAGCGTGGGCAGCCAGGTCCGCATCGACGGCGTCACCGTCGGCGAGGTCGCCGAGGTCGCCCCCGGCGAGCGCGGCACCCAGCGGATCTCGCTGCTGCTCGACGCCGACCGGCTGCACGGCATCGACGACAGCCTCGCCGTCGACTACGCCCCGACCAACCTGTTCGGCATCGCCGAAATCGAGCTGCGCCGCGGCACCGGCGGCGCCCCGCTGCGCGCGGGCGCGGTGCTCGACCTGACCGGCGCCAACTCCGGCCGCGTCTACGACGCCACCATGAGCGCCATCCTGCGCAGCCTGTCCCAGGTCGGCATGACGGTGACCAGCCCGCAGATGGCGACGGTCATCTCCCAGCTGGCCGCCGACTTCAAGGCCTTCACCCCGCTGGTCCAGGCGCTGATCACGATGGCGAAGACCATCGCCGACAACCAGGACGTGGCGCCCTCGGAGCTGTTCGGCAAGCTCGGTCCCGCCTTCGACGGCGGCGGTCAGTTCGCCGGCGCCACCATGCAGGTGATCGACACCCTCAGTGACATCAAGGTGACCCAGGTCGACAAGGACCGCTACGACATCGGCGTCGGCGTGATCGGCGGCAGCATCCTGCCCGCCCTGACCACCACGCTGACCACCGCGGGCGGCCACTTCGCCGAGACCACCGACATGCTCGCGCCGATGCTGTTCGCGCTGGCCCAGATGTCGCCGAACCCGCGGCAGACCGGCGCCGACCTGCAGGCCCTGCTGACCAACCTGCGCGGTGCCATGCCCGACGGCCCGGACGGCCCGGTGCTCAACCTCGACGTCGAGCTCAGCGGGGTGCCCGCGA
Organism: Nocardia sp. No.11; assembly: GCF_038752175.1. Lineage (NCBI taxonomy): Bacteria > Bacillati > Actinomycetota > Actinomycetes > Mycobacteriales > Nocardiaceae > Nocardia > Nocardia sp. No.11. Next base: position 53,944 of record NZ_JBCGFB010000031.1, read on the forward strand.
TCGCGGTACCGCTGTTCGGAAAGGCCGGTGCGCGATGAAGATTCGTGGCGTCGCACTGCGACTCGGCGTGTTCTCGCTGGTCATGCTGGCCGTGCTCGGGCTCGTCTTCACCCTGATCAAGCGCCCGGTCTCCGGAGACACCGAGGCACACGACGCGCTGTTCACCGACGCCAACGGCCTCAAGGTCGGCAACGACGTGCGGATGTTCGGCGTGCAGGTCGGCAAGATCGAGAAGATCAGCCTCGAGGGTGACAAGGCCAAGGTCCACCTGACCGTCAAGACCGACACCCCGATCTACGACAACAGCAAGCTGGCCATCCGGTACCAGAACCTGACCGGCCAGCGTTACATCGACCTGCAGCAGGCCCCGAACCCGGGCACCCGGATCGCGGCCGACGCCCGGATCGGCGCGAACATGACTGTCCCGTCGTTCGACGTGACCAGCCTGTTCAGCGGCCTGAAGCCGGTGCTGGCGACGCTGTCGCCGGAGGCGATCAACCAGTTCACCGCGAGCATGCTCGCCGTCATCGAGGGCGACGGCAGCGGCCTCGGTCCCGCGCTGACCGCGATCGACCAGCTCGCGAGCTACGCCGAGGACCGTCAGCAGGTCATCGACACCCTGATCCGCAACCTGTCGACGCTGGGCGATCGGCACGGCGGCCGCGTCGGCTACCTGCTGCCGCTGCTGGCCCGGCTCACCGACATCTTCGAGGCGATGCAGCGCAATATCGGCGGCGTCGCGCAGTTCGCGATGACCGCGCCGTCGGTGCTGGCGCCGGTCGACCGGCTGCTGGCCTCGCTCGGCCTGGTCGAGGGCGGCAGCGCCGAGGTCGACGCGATGATCCGCGGTCTGTTCCCCGACCCGCAGGAGGCGGTCGCGGTCTTCGGGCGGCTGCCCGGGCTGCTGGCCACGGTCGACGCGTCGCTCTCGCGCGACTTCGCCGACTTCACGCCGCACTGCAGCAACGGCGCCGCCCAGGTGCCCGCGCCGCTGCAGGTGCTGATCGCCGGACAGAAGGTGACGGTATGCAACGCCTGAGAGTCTTCTCCGGAGATCGCCCGATCCTGGACGAGGCGGGCAAGCGCGCCCGCGAACTGCGGATGGGGATCATCGGCCTGAGCCTGGTGGTGCTGTTCATCGTCGGCGCCGCGGTGATCTACGTGGTGCCGCTGGGCAAACACACCTACACCGCCGAACTCAGCGAGGCGCAGTCGGTGCGCGAGGGCGACGACGTGCGCCTGGCCGGCATCTCGGTCGGCAGCGTCGTCTCGCTCGAGCTGAAGCCGGACAAGGTGCTGATGGAGTTCACCGTCGACTCCGACGTCTTCGTCGGCGACCAGACCTCCCTCGACGTGCGCATGCTGACCGTCGTCGGCGGTCATTACGTCGCGCTCTACCCGGCCGGTTCCCGCCCGCTGGGCGACGCGCCGATCCCCGCCGACCGAATCCGCTTGCCGTACAGCCTGATCGAGACCTTCCAGGACGCCACCACGCCGCTGGCCGCCGTCGACGGCGACACCGTGCGCAAGAACCTGGCCGCCGCGAATACCGCGATCGCGGCCTCCCCGGAGGCGCTGCGCTCCACCCTCGACACCGTCGGCAAGTACGTCGACATGCTCGACCGGCAGCGCTCACAGGTGTCGAAGTCGATCGCGATCCTCGACGAGTACATCTCCATGTACGACGGCGCCAAGTCCGACCTGGGCCGGCTGATGGACAACGTGAACATGCTCGAGGACGTGCTGCTGAGCAAGAAAGCCGAACTGGCCGAGGCGGTCCGGCTGCTGGTCTCGGTGGTGAACCGGCTCGCCGGGCTCGCCCCCAGCTGGGATGCCACGCTGAGGCCGCAGGCCCAGGCGCTGGCCGACGCGCTGCCGCGCCTGCGGCAACTCGAAGGCGGGTTCGAGCCGGTCCTGGGCACCGTGCACGACCTGCAGACCAAGTTGTCGCAGCTGGTCACCCCGGACGCGGGCGTCGTGGTCGACCAGTCCGGCGCGCGCGTCTGCGTGCCGCTGCCGGGGAAGGCGTGCTGATGCTGAAACGACTGCTCGGATCCCAGGCGTTCATGTCGATCGCCGGGGTCGGCGTGCTGGCGGTACTGGTGATCGCCGGCTACTTCGTCACCTTCGATCCGCTGAAGAAGACCGAATCCTATTGCGCGCTCATGCCCGACGCGATCGGGCTCTACCCGGGCAACCACGTCACGATGCGCGGCATCGACGTCGGCGAGGTGACCGCGGTGCGCAACGAGGGCGCCAAGGTGCGCGTCGAATTCGAGGTCGACGCCGACTATCCGGTCTACGCCGACGCGTCCGCGACCACGGTCGCGTATTCCGTTGCCGCCGACCGCAATCTGGCCGTGCTGACCAGCGGCAAGGACACCAGGCAGTTCACCGGCGGCTGCATCACCAAGACGCTGACGCCCAAGTCCATCACCGAGACGCTGACCGCGCTGGCCAGCCTGTCCGAGGAACTCTCCGGCGTCGAGGCCGGACAGCCCAGCGCGCTCGCGGACGGGCTGTCCTCGCTGGATCGCGCGACCGAGGGCGTCGGCCCGACGGTCAACGAGCTGGTGCACAAGCTCGGTTCGGCGATGAACAAGCCCGACGCCGACATCGGCCATCTGGCCGGGCTGTTCGACGCGTTCGCCTCGGTGTCGAACCGGGTCGCCGCCAACTGGGGCGACCTGCAGTCGATGCTGGTCCGGCTGGCGCCGCTGCTCAACCAGGCCTCCGACGACCTGCTCGGCCCGGCCACCTCGCTGTTCGACGGCTTGCGCGAGGTGCTGCCGATGCTCAACGACCTCACCACCATTCTCGGCGACCCGCTGATCGGCGCGCTCGACGGCGCGGTCCCGCTGGTGAAGTTGTTGCGCGCCAACGTCGGATCGCTGCGCGAGGTGGTGTTGAAGATGCCCGCGCTGACCTCGGCCTTCCAGAGCGCCGCGAGCGGCACCGCGATCACCTACGCCGCGCCGAAGGTGGCGCTGCCCGGCGGCGAGGCCGACCAGGTGTGCGCCGCGGTGAACGCGCTGCTCCCCGGGCAGTGCGCCGATCCGGCGCAGGGCCTGACCGATGTGAACCTCGTGCAGGTCGTGCTGGGAATGGCAGGTGCCCGATGAACCCGCGAAAGACACTGCGGCGCGGCATGATCGCGCTGGTCGTCGCGGCCGGTCTCGCGGTCGGCGGCTGTGGCTTCGATCCCGCCGAGGTGCCGGTGCCCGGCTCCGCCGTCTCGGGCCCGACCTACCGGGTGCAGATCGAGTTCAGCAGCGCGCTGAACCTGCCCGCGAAGTCGAAGGTGATCGCCAACGGTGCCGAGATCGGCACCGTCGACACCGTGCGGGTGATCCAGCCCGCCGACGCGCCCGCCGGTCGCGGCGGTTACGTCGTCGTCGAGGCCGACATCCAGGACTCCGTGCAGCTGCCGACGACCACCATCGCCGAACTGCGCCAGGACACCATCCTCGGCGACATCCACGTCGCGCTGACCACCCCGAAGGACGGCTTCGGCGCGCTGCTGCGCGACGGCGGCACCATCCCGATCGAACGCACGAAACCGCCGGTGCAGCTGGAAGACACGATGGCCACCATGGCGCTGTTCGTGCAGGGCGGGGCCATCGGTCAGCTGCAGGAGATGATCGGCCGGGTGAACTCGGTGATGCCGGCCGATCCCAAGGAGACCGCGCGCATCTCGGCGGTCATGGGCGCCGACGCCGCCGACCTGGCCGCGCACCTGGACCAGGTCGACCTGCTGGTCAACGGCCTGGCCGCCAATGCCGAGATCATGGTCGGCATCGAGGCCGAGCTCACCCACATCCTCACTCCCGAAGCCGTGCGGGCCCTCTCGGGCACCCAGGATTCGATCGCCAAGACCATGGCCGTCTTCCTGGCGCTGGGCCCGGTCGGCTCCTCGCTGACCTGGCTGGCCCCGATCGCGAACGCGGGCGACGCGGCGGCGACCGCGTTCCTGCCGCTGGCCACCGGCGGCTCGGCCGATCTGCGCTCGTCGACGAACATGGCGCTGCTGACCGCGCTGTTGCGCGACAAGGTGATCCCCTTCGCCGAGCGCGGCCCGAAGGTGAACGTCACCGGCGTGCGGGTCTCCGAGCAGGAGCAGGTGGACCAGATCGTGACCGCGCTGCGGATGATCGGAATGGTGCGATGAAGATCGGTGCACTGGCCTCACTGGGCGGCATCGCCGCCATCACCGTGCTCGGCGCGAGCTACCTGACCTTCGGGGTGGTGCGGGTCGACCCGTTCGCCGACTACACCGAGGCCTCGATCGAGCTGGCGAACTCCGGCGGTCTCAGCGTCGGCTCGCCGATCCTGCTGACCGGCATCGAGATCGGCAAGGTCACCGCGGTGGACACCTCCGCCACCGGCGGCGTGCGGGTCGGCTTCGAATTCGGCGCCGCGAACAAGGTGCCGATGAGCAGCATCGTCACCATCGAGCACCTGTCCTCGCTGGGCGAGCCGTACGTGCAGTTCGTGCCGCGCAGCGCCGACGGGCCGTACCTGACCGACGGCCAGCGGCTGTCGGGGGAGAACGTGCGCACGCCGATGTCGATCCCCGAGGTCGCACGGCTGGTCACCAAGACCGTCGAGCAACTCGACCCGGCGGTCGTCGGATCGCTCGTCGACACCCTCGGCCAGGCGATGACCGGCACCGAGAACGTCATCCCGGAGCTGGCCAGGGCGGGCGACCTGCTCGCCGCGGCCATCATGAGCAGGGCGCCCGCGATCGCCGAGCTGCAGAACAACTTCGAGTTCGTCTCCGGCGACATCGGCTGGGCCGGACCGGCCACCTCGGCCGCCGCGCCGGCCTTCGTGCGGCTGAGCCAGGTCATCGACGAGTTCGTCGAGTCGGTCGGCCGGGTCAGCGCGGCGGGCGGTGACCCGGAGATGTATCTGCGCGACGGCGGCCTGGTGCCGTTCCTCCAGCAGCTCACCGCGAAACTGAACGAGCTCGGTCCCGAACTCTCGGCTCTGCTGCCCGGTCTGCGCCCGCTCACCGAATCGCTCACCGCGGCGGGCCCGCAGATCGACCTCAGCACGCTCATCGCCCAGGCGTTGCACAACACCGACGCCGACGCGGTGAAGGTGCGGGTCGCGATCAGGTAAACATCCGGCAACCACTGAATATAGGAATACGCCCTGGACAGTGGTTGTCCGCTCGAGCCGGGCCGCGTTCGAGCAACCGTGCGGTAGCCTGCTGGACGAGGCAGTCCGAGTCCAGTGGGCGAAGGCGGTGCGATCCATGGCAGAGAGCAGCGAGGATCCCGACCAGGGGACCGGAAGCAGTACTCGGGTGATCGCGATCGCGGCGGTGCTGGCCGCCTTGCTGGCGCTGGTCGTCGCCCTCGGGTTGGTACTGCGCGCGAATCAGGGTGACGAGAACGATCCGTCCACGGTCGATCCGATGGGGACGGACTCCCACGGTCTGCCGGTCGGCGACGAGGTGCCGGGCCAGGAAGCCGCGTTCGCGCCGCCGTGGCCCGCCCGGCGGGTCGGCGGGAACTGCTCGGCGGGCGGCATCGTCGCCCACTGGCGGGTCGAGACCGACGGCCAGTGGCAGTGCACGGTGACCACCCCCGACGCCGCGGTGCCCG
>NZ_JBCGFB010000032.1:0-58867 GCF_038752175.1 Nocardia sp. No.11
GCCCGCCACGGCCGCCGCCCCGACGAGGTCCTGCTGCTCGCCGGCGCCGCCGAGGGCTTCGCCCTGCTGCCCCGGCTCGCCCCGCGCCTGGCCGCGGTCGTTCACCCCTCCTTCACCGAGCCCGAGCTGGCGCTGCGGGAGGCCGGTGTCCCGGTGACGCGGGTGATCCTGGAACCGCCGTACACGCTCGACCCGGATCTCGTTCCCGAGGAGGCCGATCTGGTCGTCCTCGGCAATCCCACCAACCCGACCTCGGTACTGCACCCGGCGGCCGTCATCGCGGCGTTGCGTCGGCCGGGGCGTCTCGTGGTGGTCGACGAGGCGTTCGCCGACGCGGTCGCGGACGGCACCGTCGCGGGTGCGGCAGTGGACGGAGGACCCGGCGGCGGCCGGGAATTCGGCGGTACGGGCGACAACGTGGCCGGCGCTGCCCGGAACGTCGCGTCCGGTGCCGTGATGCGCGGCGCGGTGGCCGATCCTGGTGGTGCGCGGCCCGCGTCGTCGTCCGCGCGCCGGACGCCGGACCTGTCGTCGACCCCGAGTGCGCCGGACGCATCGTCCATCTGGACGGCGCCGGCCGTCGACGTGGAACCGGGAGCGCCGGTGCGATCGACCTCCCGACCGGGGTCGGATTCCCCGACGTCGCACATCGCCGGGGAACCGGAGTCGCTGGCCGCGCTGGCCGCCCCGGACGTCCTCGTCCTGCGCAGCCTCACCAAGACCTGGGCGCTGGCCGGACTGCGGTGCGGGTATGTGCTCGGCGCGCCGGAGGTGCTGGCCCGGCTGACCCAGGGCCGCCCGCACTGGCCGCTGGGCACGCTGCAGCTCGAGGCGATCATCGCCACCGCCGAACCGGCGGCCGTCACCGCGTCCCGTCGGCACGCCGACGAGATCGCCGTCGAACGCGCGGGCATGATCGAGCGCCTCACCGCCCTCGGTCTCGACGTGCACACCCCGGCCGCGGGCCCCTTCCTGCTGCTGCGCGTCCCCGACGGGGAACTGCTGCGCAAGCGCCTGGCCGACCGGGGCATCGCGGTGCGCCGGGCCGACACCTTCCCCGGGCTGGGGCCCGATCACCTGCGGGTCGCCGTGCGCGGTGCGGGCGAGGTCGATCGGTTGGTCGAGGGTTTGCGGGCCTCGCTGTGGTGACAAAAGCCGACTGGGCCCGTAGAGGCGGACTGGCCCGTGGTGGCCGCGGCGGGTGGTGCTGTGGTGCCGGAGGACCGGGTCGGGGCCACCGCAGGTCCCCGGCGCGAGTAGTGGAAAGCATTGTGGTGCAAGGTGATCCCGCCGCTTCGATGGTGTCGGGGTAAGGCAACGGAACGAAGGAGGCGGCGGTGACCGACCTGGCCGAACTGATCGGGGTACTCGACGCGGCGTACCCACCGCGGCTGGCCGAAACCTGGGATTCGGTCGGGCTCGTGTGCGGTGACCCGGGCCGGGAGGTGACCAAGGTGGTGTTCGCCGTCGACGCCACCGCCGCCGTCGTCGACGAGGCGATCGAGTGGGGGGCCCAGGCGTTGGTCGTGCACCACCCGCTGCTGCTGCGCGGCGTCGACACCGTCGCCGCCGACACCCCCAAGGGCGCGCTGCTGCACCGGCTGATCCGCTCCGGCTGCGCCCTGTTCTCCGCGCACACCAACGCCGATTCGGCCGACCCCGGCGTCTCGGACGCGCTCGCTGCCGCCGTCGGCCTCACCGTCACCGGCCCGCTCGACCCCAAGCCCGCTGCCGCCGTGGACAAATGGGTGATCCAGGTCCCGCAGACGCACACCGCCTCGCTCATGTCGGCACTGTTCACCGCGGGCGCGGGCGCGATCGGCGACTACCGCGAAGCCGCCTGGTACACCTCCGGCACCGGCCAGTTCCGTCCCCTGCCCGGCGCGAATCCGGCGATCGGGGCCGTCGGCACGGTCGAGACCGTCACCGAGGACGCCGTCGAAGTGGTCGCGCCGCCGACCTCCCGCCTGGCCGTCCTGGCGGCCCTGCGCGCGGCGCACCCGTACGAGGAACCGGCCTATCACGTCACCGAGCGCGCGCCGCTGCCGTCCTCGCTCGGCATCGGCCGCATCGGCGAACTCCCGGAACCCGAGACCCTGCGCGAGTTCACCGCCCGGGTCGGCGTCGGCCTGCCGCGCACCGTCTGGGGCGTGCGCGCCGCCGGTGATCCGGACCGCGTCATCCGGCGCGTCGCCGTCTGCGGCGGCGCGGGCGACTCCTACCTGAACGCGGCCGTCCGCGCGGGCGTCGACGCCTACCTCACCTCCGACCTGCGTCATCACCCCGTCGACGAACACCTGCGCCGCGGCGGCCCCGCCCTCGTCGACGCCGCCCACTGGGCCACGGAGTTCCCCTGGTGCGGGCAGGCGGAGCAGGTGGTCCGCGCGGCCCTGCCCGGGATCGAGACCCGCGTCTGCACCCTGCGCACCGACCCGTGGACGGTCACCGGCTGACCCCGCCGGGGAGCCCGGGCCCAGGTCCTCGGGTCATGGCGTACCCACACCGCGCGGCGCGGTACGGTTGACCAACCCATCCGTCCACCGTGTTCAGGAGTTCGTGCGCGTTGAATGTCGAACCGTCGGTCCAGTCCAAGCTGCTCCAGCTCGCCGCTGTCGATGCCGAGTTGACGCGGATCGCGCACCGCAGGAACGCGCTGCCCGAACAGCAGGAGGTGGCGCGCCTGGCGGCCGAGCGCAACGGCTACAAGGACGCCGCCGTCGCGGTCGAGATCGGCATCGACGATCTGGACCGCGACATCCGCAAGCTCGAGGGTGAGGTCGACGCCGTCCGCAAGCGTGAGGACCGCGACCGCGGCATGCTCACCGCGGGCACCGTCGCCGCCAAGCAGCTCTCCGAGATCCAGCACGAGCTGGGCAGCCTGGAGCGTCGCCGCTCGGTGCTCGAGGACGAGCTGCTGACCGTGATGGAACAGCGTGAGGCCATGGTCGCCGATCACGACCACGCGGGCGCCCGATTGAGCAAGGCCGATCAGGACCTCGCCGACGCCGAACGGCTGCGCGACGAGGCGATGGCCGATCTGGAAGTGGCCCAGCAGCGATGCGAGAACGACCGGGCCGGGCTGGTCGGCCTGTTCCCGGACGAACTGCTCGCCATCTACGACAAGCAGCGCGCGGCCCACGGCGTCGGCGCCGCCCTGCTGCAGGCCCGGCGCTGCGGCGCCTGCCGGATCGAGATCGATCGCGGCGAGATGCAGCGCATCGCCAAGGCCGCCCCCGACGCGGTCCTGCGCTGCCCCGAGTGCAGCGCGATCATGGTGCGTACCAAGGAATCCGGGCTGTAACCCGATGAACGAGGTGATCGTCGAGGCCGACGGCGGGTCGCGCGGCAATCCCGGCCCCGCCGGCTACGGCGCGGTGGTGTTCGCCGCCGATCATGTGCGGGTGCTGGCCGAGCGCAAGGAGTATGTCGGCGTCACCACCAACAACGTGGCCGAATACCGCGGTCTCATCGCCGGTTTGGCCGCCGCGGCCGAGCTCGGCGCGCGGGTGGTCACGGTCCGGATGGATTCCAAGCTCGTCGTCGAGCAGATGTCGGGACGCTGGAAGGTCAAGCACCCGTCGATGATTCCGCTCGCCGAGCAGGCGCGCGGGCTGGCCGCCGGGTTCGATCGGGTCACCTTCACCTGGATTCCGCGCGCGGAGAACTCCCACGCCGACCGATTGGCGAACGAGGCGATGGACGACGGCGCGGTCGTCGGCACCGTCCGCGACGCCGTGGCGGCCGGGCACGCGGCGGGCGACGAGGTCGCCGTGCCCGCCACCGAACCGCGCGATTCCGCTGCCGCCCAGCGTGTTCCGGCCGCCCCCGGCTGGACCGGCGCGGTCGGCAGGCCGACGCGGCTGTTGCTGCTGCGGCACGGCCAGACCGAGCTGTCGATCGAGCGCCGCTACTCCGGTCGCGGCAATCCGCCGCTGACCGATCTCGGCCGCGACCAGGCCGAGCGGGCCGCGAAGATGCTGGCCGCCAAGGGCGATATCGCCGCGGTGGTGACCTCGCCGCTGCAGCGGGCCCGCGCCACCGCCGAAGCCGCAGCGGCCGCGCTCGACGTGCCGCTGCGCGTGCTCGACGGGCTCATCGAGACCGACTTCGGCGACTGGGAGGGGCTGACCTTCGCCGAGGCCGCGCAGCGCGATCCGCAGCTGCACGCGGACTGGCTGGGCGACCCGTCGGTGCCCGCGCCCGGTGGCGAGAGCTTCGATCAGGTGCGCGAGCGGATCGAATCGGTGCGCCGCGATCTGGTGGGGCTGTATCCGGGCGAGAACATCGTCGTGGTCAGCCATGTCACGCCGATCAAGACCCTGCTGCAGCTGGCGCTCGGGGTCGGCCCGTCGCTGCTGTATCGCCTGCACCTGGACCTGGCCTCGCTGTGCATCGCGGAGTTCTACCCCGACGGCGGCGCTTCCGTCCGTCTGGTCAACGACGTCTCGTACCTTTAGCGCTGGCCGTCGGTCACCCGGGCGCGGTACGGTCGCCCCGGTTCGTGGTCGGCGTAACGACTATGCCCCGGCGCCCGAGAAGTCTCTCGGGCGTGCGGAGATGCCGCGGCCGTCGAGAAAGGTACTTGATGAGGTTTCTACGGATGGCGGCGTTCGCGGCGGCCATCGCGGGGGCGCTCACCGCGTCCGCTGGTGCGGGCAGCGTGTCGGCCGATCCGAGCGTGGTGCTCGGCGCGGCCTCGGGCATCGTCTTCGACAACAACTCCGGTTGCTCGCTGACCGCCATCGGCCACGACAACGCCGGTCGCCTGGTCGGCCTGACCGCCGGGCACTGCGCGCCGACGGGGGCTCGGGTCGGCGCCGAGCAGGCGCTCAACGCGGGCGTCATCGGCACCGTCGCCTTCTCCGACGACGGCGACTACCTGGACTTCGCGGTCCTGCAGCTGGACGCGTCGAAGGTCCTGCCGGTGCGCACCATCGGCCAGACCACCGTCGTCGGCATCGGCGGCGCGCCCGGCCCCGGCACCACCGTGTGCTCGGACGGTCGCACCAGCGGTCGCAGCTGCGGCGTGGTGTGGGGTGAGCTCGAAGGCACCTCGATCAACCAGTACTGCTCCCAGCCCGGTGATTCCGGCGGCCCGGTCGTCGTCGGCGACCGGCTGGTCGGCATGAACCAGGGCCGGCTCACCGGCCTGGGCCCCGTCGACTTCGATATCCCGTGCACCGGTGGCGCCAACCCGATCCACTCGCCCGCCTACTTCCAGCCCATCCAGGTCATCCTGGACGTGCTGAACCGGGCAGGCGGCGTCGGCGCGGGCTTCCAGCCGATCTGATCCCGGCTCGACCCGACAGGGGCGCATCACCGGCTCGGTGGTGCGCCCCTGTCGCCGTCTCCGCCCGAACTCGTCGCCGCGCCACCGGGCTGCACCGCGGTGTGCCTCGAATCGACCGAGGGCAACGATGCCGCCGAAAACCTCTACCGGTGACACGGTTTCGCACCGACCGGCCGACGCGGGCCGGTGGAACCGGGTGATCCGCGCACCGAGTTCGAGATGCGCCGCTCGCTCCGGCCCGGTCAGGGGGCGGCGGCCATGGCGCGCAGCGCGGTGGCGGTGGCGTCGTCGAGGGGGTAGAAGAACTCGATGGCCAGTTCGGAGAGGGTGACGTCGGCCGGGGCGCCGAAGGTGGCCATGGTCGAGAACATGGTGAGGGGGCCCAGCGGTGAGTTGATGCGGATCGGGACCTGGAACGGGCCGGTCGGCTCGGCGGTGCCGGGCGAATCAGCCGGTGCCGGATAGCTTCTGACCTCGTCGTAGAGGGCGCGCAGTCGCCTGTCTCCGGTGGCGCCGAGCTGGCGCAGGAGCCGTTCGAGGAACAGTTCGCGGACCTGGTGCAGGTTCTCCAGCCTGCGCGCGAGCCCGTCCGGATGCAGGACCAGCCGGAAGACGTTGGGGCGCGGGGTGAGCAGATGCTCGGGCACCCCGGCCATCAGCACGGGCATGGCGGCGTTGCCCGCCACCACATCCCACCAGCGATCGACCACCACCGCCGGATACGGCTCGTGCGCGGCGAGCATCGTCTCGATCGCGGCGCGCGCGGGCGAGAGCGCGACATCGTCGAGCGCGGACTCCCGGAACGCGGGCGCGAACCCGGCGGCCAGCAGCAGCGTATTGCGCTCCCGCAGCGGCACATCGAGGGTGTCGCACAGCCGCAGCACCATCGCTCGGCTCGGCTCGGCACGCCCGGTCTCGACGTAGGAAAGGTGCCGGGAGGAAGTGTCGGCGGCCAGCGCGAGGTCGAGCTGGCTGAGCTTGCGCCGCTGCCGCCACTCCCGCAGCAGCGGCCCGATCCGCGGATCCGTCATCGGCCCAGCGTATCCAGCGCGACCAAGGCCCGGCCATGACCTCGGAGGTCATTGCGAGCATGACCCGCGCCCCGCACAGTGGCCTCGTCACCCCCCGGAGAACAGGAGCCGACGATGACCACGATCACCGACCGACGCCGCGCTGGACTGCCCACCGTCCTGCGTGTAGACGGCTGGAGCACAGCGCTCTTCGGCGGCGGGCTGACCCTGTGCGCGCCACTGCTGCGCGCGCCGCTCGGTCTGCCGACCGCGCTGTCGCTGCTCTTCGGCGCCGTCATGATCACCGGCGGCGCGGCCCTGCTGTCCATCGCCGGTCACCGCCCGCATCGCTACGGCCGCGTGGTCGTCGCTGTCAACGCCGCCTCGGCCCTGGGCATGACGGCTCTGGCCTGTTCGGGTCTGCTGCCCCTGACCGCCCTCGGCATCGGCTTCCTGCTCACCGGCGCGGTCCTGGTCGCGACCTTCGCCGCACTCGAATTCGCGGGCCTGCGAGCGGCCCTCCGATGACGGCCACCCGCGGATCGATCAGCACGGACGGTGGGCGACGGCACCCGCGTCACCCCGGCTGGGAAGACCTACGGTGAGCTGAGGCCGCGTTCGTGCATGAGCAGCAGGCCGTACCCGGCTACCGCGTGGGCGTCGATGATCTCCCCGCGCAGGATCATCGCCTCGAACTGGGCGCGGGAGAACCACGCGGTGCGCATGTCCTGCTCCTCGGGTTCGCGCTGCGGCTCACCCGGGGTGAGGTCGGTGGCCAGGAAACAATGGCCACGCTGACTGGTCGAGGCCGGTGCGGTCGCCAGGATGCCCAGCGGCGTCATCCGCCCGGCTCGCAACCCGGTCTCCTCGCGCAATTCGTTGTGCGCCAGCTCGAGCGGCGACGGCGCCGTGCCCTGCGGGGGAGTGCCCGCGGGGAACTCCCAGTAGCGTTCGCCCAGCGGGTACCGGTACTGCTCGACGAGATGGAACCCCGCGCCGTCGAACGGGATCACCATCGCCCAGTCGACCTTGTCGACCACGGCGTAGATCCCCACCGACCCGTCGGACCGGCGAATGGTGTCCTCCCGCAGCCGCATCCACGGATTGGTGTAGATCGTGCGCGAGCTGAGCTGTTCCATGCCTCCATGGTGCCCGACTCGGGACTCGACATAGGGCAAGTGCCGGGCCTCGATCGAAGTATCCGTTCCGGTCGGCCTCTCGCCGGCGTATCCGGGTGGATGTCCGGCCATGACCTCGGAGGTCATTGCGGCGCCTGCCGATGGCACGGAAGGGTCGAACCGTCACTTCGAGACAGGAGACGGATATGACCACTCTCGGCGGGCCGATGGCCGAACCCGACGAGCGCGCCGTGCGCGCGCTGTTCGCCGCCCAAGCCGCGGCCTGGGCGGCCGGAGACGGCAGCGCCTTCGCCGACACCTTCACCGACGATGCCGATTTCGTCTCGGTCTTCGGTGAATTCGTCCAGGGCCGCGCGGAATTGGCGACCGTCATGCAAGCGGGGTTCGACGGCATGATGCGGGGCACCTGCCTGTCGGAGCCGGACGGGACGAGTCTGCGGTTCCCCACCCGCGATACCGCGGTGCTGGTGACCTATGGCGTGCGGCCCCTGCCGCCGGGCGCGCCGCGAACCGAACCGCAGGAGCGCAGCATCCAGATCCGAACCGCGGTGCGCACGGAACGAGGCTGGCGCTTCACCTCGTTCCAGAACACCCGGATCGCCGGCCGGCGCCCGCGCTGACGGGACCTCGGCGGGTTCAGGGACGCAACACCGACACCAGGAAATCGGTCTGGTCGCGCACGACCTGCTCGAAGACGTCGTCGAAGTACACGTCGAAGTGGCCGACCGGGTACTGCTTGACCACCGCGTGCTTGGTGCGCTCGGCCGCCTTGCGGGTCGGGCCGGCCGGGGCGACCGAATCGTTCTCGGCGATCGCGTAGAACACCGGTACCTTCAGCGCCTTCGCGCGGCGGCCCGGCGCGTCGAACAGGGTCGACAAGGCCACCCGCGCACCGACTTTCGGCCGGTAGGTCTCGCTCTCCTCGGCGAGCCTGCCGAATCCCTCCGGTACATCGGGCGCGCTCATCAGCGCCGCGGCCCGTTTGCGGCCCGCCAGCCGGATCCGCACGGGCTTGCGCCGGATCGGGCCGAACAGCAGGTCGGTGGCGGCGATGGTGGCGACCTTGGTGACGCTGATCGGTCCCTTCGCCATCGCCGAGGCCCACCCGCTGGTGAACGGTACCTGCGCGACCACCGCGGCGAGGTAGTCGTCGTCGGGCGCCACGGATAGCACGTGCCCGCCGCCGAACGAGGTGCCCCACAACGCGATTCGGGTCGCGTCGAACCCCCGGATGCTGCGCCCGTAGGCGATTGCGGCCTTCCAGTCCTGCCGCTGACGGGCGATGTTGAGCACCTGGCGCGGATCACCCTCGCTGGCGCCGAAATGCCGGTAGTCGAACGCCAGCACCCCCATCCCCGCCGCGGCGAACCGCCGCGCATATCGATCCAACCCCATTTCGCGGGTTGCCCCCAGCCCGTGTCCCATGATCACCAGCGGGCGCGGCCGGGGCGCACCGTCGGGCAGGTAGAGCCACGCAGCGCACTGCTGGTCACCCGAGGGGAAACTGACGTCGACACGTTCCATGGGTGATTACCGTACTGCGTTTTCGGGCGGCGCTCCCGGGGCCCTGCGCGGTCACGCGGGCTGCCGCCGCCGAGGCCGTCGTTCGCGCCACGGTACTCTGTACGAGCGGACGAGTCGGCCGGGCGACCGCGGTGACGAGAACGGGCGCGTGCGCGCCGCTGCTCGGTACCGAGGAAAGTCCGGACTCCACAGAGCAGGGCGGTTGCTAACGGCAACCCGGGGTGACCCGCGGGACAGTGCCACAGAGAACAGACCGCCGCACAGCACGTGCGGTAAGGGTGAAACGGTGCGGTAAGAGCGCACCAGCGCCCCGGGTGACCGGGGCGGCTCGGTAAACCCCGCCCGGAGCAAGGTCGAAGGTCGCACCTCACGGTGCGGCTGCGCAGGTGTTCGAGGGCTGCTCGCCCGAGCCTGCGGGTGGACCGCTCGAGGCACCCGGCGACGGTGTGTCCAGATGGATGGTCGCCCCCCGGTGTGAACCGGGGACAGGATCCGGCTTACAGGCCGGCTCGTCCGCCTGTCGAACGACGAGGCGGCGGCTCCCCCCAGGGGAACCGCCGCCCCGGTCGCGCCGGAATCCGGCTCAGCACATCAGCGTGGACATCTGGTAGATCGCCTTGGCCTCGTCCTCGGTCGCGGCGTCGGCGCCGTTCTTGGTGGCCTTGATGATCCCGGCGATGGTGTCGGCCTCGGACTTGCCCGCCTTGATGTCACCGCACGACTGGTTCAGCACGGTCGCGACGGCGGCATCGTCACGCCCGGCGGCCAGCTTCGGGAAGGCGTTGCGGTAGCTCACCACGAACATGCCCGCCTTGCTCGGATCGACCTTGTACTCGGGCGTCGTGGTGGCCGAGGAGCCCGCGGCGGCGGAAGAGGAGGAGTCGTCGCCGCAGCCGGTCAGAAGCAGGGCGAAGACGGTGGCGCTGGCCGCGAGAGCGGCGGTAGTTCTACTCACGCGCGGGATGCTAGCGCCCCAGAAAACAAGCCGCCTCCCGTGAGGTTAACGGGAGGCGACAGGTGCTCGATCTGCTCGGTGAGCTACGCGGGGTTGATCACCAACAGCTGGGCCCAGTAGGACGCCTGGTCCGGGCCGAGGATCGGCAACAGGTAATCGAAAATCAGCGACGACATACGCTCGGAACTCCCATTTATCGACGTGGGTGCCGCACTGCCCGGCAGCTGCCGGGTGTGCCGCCGACACAGTAACAACTGGCGGGACGAGCGCGGGAAAAGTGTGTCGCCTGCGTGAAAATGCGCTGGAAGTCGCCGGAAACGTGAGCGAGGTCATAGAGTGTTCGCCGTCGGCAGGGCTCGCTGCCCGGGTGGTGAGCCCAACACATTCGATCGCGGAAGCAGGTCACATTTACATGCGGGTAGTTCGTTCCATTGTCGCCGGTGCACTGATCGCCGGAGCCGCTGCGGTTTTCACCTCGCTGGGTGCCGGATCGGCGAGCGCGGTCGCGGTGACCCCGCTGGCGGGCGGGGTCCAGGTCGACCTCAGCCCGGCCGATACCGCCTGGGTCCACCAGACCCGGTTCGGTCTGACCGTCGCCGGTCTGCCGCACCCCTCGGCGGCCTCGTTCGGTCAGGCGCTCGACGCCGCGGCGACCGTCTCCTCGTCGGTCCCCAACGGTCGGGTCACCTTCACCGTGTACGGCCCGTTCGACCAGCTCAACGGCACCATGCTGGCACTGCAGTAGGCACTCGCTAACCTGCCAGGATGGAACTCCATCAGCGGATCGTCTCGGCGCCGGTCGACTTCGGCGCCATCCGTTCCGAATTCGGGCTGGCCTCGGACTATCCGGCCGAGGCCGTCTCGGAGGCCCGCGACGCGGTCGACGCGTTCGCGGGCACGCGGGTCGACCGGACCGACATCGAGTTCGTCACCATCGACCCGCCCGGCGCCATGGATCTGGACCAGGCGCTGCACCTCGAACGCACCCCCACCGGCTTCACCCTGCAGTACGCGATCGCCGATCTCGGCGCCGTGATCGTGCCGGGCGGTGCGCTCGCCCGGGAATCCGAAACCCGTGGCCAGACCTTCTACCTGCCCGACGGCAGCGTCCCGCTGCACCCGACGGTGCTGTCCGAGGGCACCGCCAGCCTGCTGCCCGGCGTGGACCGGCCCGCCGCGCTGTGGACCATCGACCTCGACGAACGCGCTGTCCCGCAGCGCTTCTCGGTCACGCGCGCGCTGGTGCGTTCCCGCGAGCGCTTCGACTACGCGCAGGTCCAGGCCGCCGCCGACGCGGGCACGCTGCACCCCTCGCTGGTCGCGCTGCCCGAGTTCGGCAGGTTGCGGATCGAGGCAGGCCTCGACCGAGGCGCGATCGCGTTGCGACTGCCCGCCCAGGATGTGGTGCGCCACGGCGACAACTGGCGCCTGGAACTGGAACCGCGCACCGCCGCCGACGACTGGAACGAGCAGGTCTCGCTGCTCACCGGCATGTGCGCGGCCCAGATCATGCTGGCGCACCAGGGCCCGGCGATCGGTCTGCTGCGCACCATGCCGCCGCCGCCCGACAGCGCGATCGCCTCGATGCGGCGCACCGCGGCCGCGCTCGGCGTCGCCTGGCCCGCCGACATGCCCGTCGGCCGACTGCTGGCCGGCCTCGACGCGAACACCCCCGCCGCCCTGGTCCTGATGTCGGAGGCGACGAGCCTGCTGCGCGGCGCCGGCTACACGCTGCTCGCCGACCTCGACCAGCCGACCGCGGATCAGCTCACCCACAGCGCGATCGGCGCCCCCTACGCCCACGTCACCGCCCCGCTGCGCCGTCTGGCCGACCGCTTCACCACCGAGATATGCCTGGCCCACTGCGCGGGCACCGAGGTCCCCACCTGGGTGATCGACGGTCTGGGGCCCGCCGCGGAAACCCTGCGCCGCACCGACTCCGTCGCGAGCAAGGTCGACCGCGCCTGCGTCGACCTGACCGAGGCGACCGTCCTGGCGCCCCGGGTCGGCACCGAGTTCCCGGCGCTGGTCCTGCGCGAAGCCAACGGCACCCGCGACGCCGAGATCTTCGTCAGCGAACCCCCGATCCTGGGCCGCTGCGCGGGCAAACCGCCGGAAGGCGAGCACGTCCCGGTCCGGCTCGTGACCGCCGATATCGCCACCCGCACCATCGGATTCGACTACGCCCGACCCTGATCCGACACCGGCGGGCAGGCTCGGGGTGGGGGCAGCCGTCGCAACCGCCGTCTCCTGGCCGGCGACACGACCTACCGGTGGGCCGTCTCGCATCGGCACGAGCTGACCGGCGAGGCCGGGTGTGGTCCGCACCCTGCTCGACCTCGCGTCGGCCGACGACGCGGGCTTCGACCGCACCAGGGAACTGGACGGCTGGCCGCTGCTCGACCGGGCGCTTCGGGAGCGGGACCGGGACCGGGACCGGGAGGACCGGTGTCCGTGACGAACCGACGCGGCCGACCGCTAGTCGGCGGCGGTGGCGAAGGCCGCGGCGGCGGGATAGTGGGCGATGGCTCGGCCCGCGGCGGATTCCTCGGTGTCGGCGAGGAGTTCGTAGAGGGTCGCGGTCGCGGTGGGCGACGTTGCGGCCGCGGCGAGGATGGCCTCGCGGGATTCGACGGCGTCACGGTGGTCGCCGAGGACGGTTTGCAGGCGTTTGGCGCGCGAGCCGAGGTCGGTCGCGTCGTCGCCGAGGACGGTGCCTGCCGCTTCGCAGGAATAGCGCAAGCGCTTGGCGCCCTTGCGGATATCGTGCAGAAGCTCGACGCGGTCGGCGGGGGCGGCGGTGGGTTCGGCGAGGACCAGTGCGCGCAGGCGCTTGCGGTCGCGACGCACGACGCCGTCGAAGACCTTGCGCGCGGGCGTGCGGGCCAGGTCGCGGTCCAGCGGGGGATCGGTGCGCCAGGCGGTCAGGGTTTTGCGCAGGCGCCGGTAGCGCTTGCCGTCGAGCGCGCTCAGCACCTCGGCGTGGGCGTCGGTGTAGGCATCGAGGGAGGCGCCGACCAGCGCTTGGGTGACCTCGTCGGGGACCTCGTCGTGCTCGGCGAGCAGGTCGACGAAGCGCTCGGCACGGACCTCGGCATCGCGGGCAACGCCGAGTAGATCGGCCAGCCACTTGAGCTCGGCCTCGGTGGCCGCCGCCCGCTTCGTGTGGAAGAGCCTGCGATAGGACCGCAGGACGCTGCGCAGGCGGCGGGTGGCCACGCGCATCTGGTGCACCGAGTCCTCGGCGTCGGCACGCACGTCGGGTTCGGCGGCGAGCAGCCGGTCGATGTCGTCCCGCAGTGCCGCGACGACGGCTTTGCCGGCCTTGGGCGCCATGATTCAGCCTCGCTTCCCGAACGCGTCGGTCGCTTCCACCAGATGGTGGGTGATGCCGGGCTCGTGGGCGGTGTGCCCGGCGTCCTCGACGATGTGCAGGGTCGAACCCGGCCAGGCGTTGTGCAGATCCCACGCGCTCACCGCGGGGCACACGATGTCGTGGCGGCCCTGCACGATCACCCCGGGGATGTCGGCGATCCGGTCCATGTCACGCAGCAACTGTCCCTCGTCGAGGAATCCGCCGTGCCGGAAATAGTGGTTTTCGATGCGCGCGAACGCCAGCGCGAAGCGTGCCTCGCCGGTCTCGGCGACCCGATCCGGTTGCGGCAGCAACGAACTCGTCGCGCCCTCCCACGTCGACCAGGCCACGGCGGCGTCGAGCGCCACCTGCGGATCGGGCGAGTGCAGCAGCCGGTGATACGCCTCCACCAGGTCCTCGCCGCGCTCGGCGACCGGCACCGGAGCCAGGAACTTCGCCCACTCGGCCGGGTAGACGTTGCCCGCCGCGCCGTTGTAGTACCAGTCGATCTCCTTGCGCCGCAACAGGAAGATCCCGCGCAGCACCAGCTCGGTGACCCGCTCGGGATGGGCTTGGGCGTAGGCCAGGCCCAGGGTCGATCCCCACGAGCCGCCGAACACCTGCCAGCGGTCCACGCCGAGGTGCTCGCGCAGCAACTCCATGTCCGCGATCAAATGCCCGGTGGTGTTGACGCCGAGGTCCGCGCCGTCGGCGAGGTGTGGCACCGACCGGCCGCACCCGCGCTGATCGAAGAGCACGATGCGGTAGACGGCGGGATCGAAGAACCGCCGTTGCAGCGGCCCGGTGCCGCCGCCCGGCCCGCCGTGCACGAACACCACCGGCTTGCCGTCGGGATTGCCACTGACCTCCCAGTACACCGACTGGCTGTCGCCGACGTCGAGCAGGCCGTGCGCGAACGGCTCGATCTCCGGGTAGAGGTCGCGCATCAGAACGCCAGTCCCGCAGCGAGATTCGGCAGATCCAGGGCGGTCATCGCCTCGGTACGCACGTCCGGGCAGGCCTCGGTGGTGACCCGGTCGACGATCGCCTTGTCGGCCAGCACCTGGGCGTTGATCCCGCCGTTGCGCAGCGCCCACTCGTGCACCATCGCGTTGAGCGCGAACCGGCCCAGCGTCGGGCCCTGCACCCGGAAGTTGGACAGCTCGGGCCGGATCATGTCGCACAGCTGCGCGGCCGCGGTGTCGGTGATCGTCACGCTCCCCGGCGTGCCGGAGGTGCTCGGCTTCGCCACGCTGGTCGTCGCGGCGGTCGTGGTGCCGGAACTGCCGGTCGGGGTGGTTTCCCCACTGCCGCAAGCGCTCAGGCTCGCGACGGCGAGCGCGCCCGCGAGCAGCAGCGCGGGACGGGTCTTCCAACGGCGGTGCGGCATCGATACCTCTACTCGTGTCGACTATGTCGGTATCGAGTCTGCCATCCGGTGCCACCGCGCACATCCGGCCGAACCCTGAGTTCGACGCGCGAGCCCGCACGCCCCGCCCTCGGCCGGACATGCCGTGAACCCGGCCCCACGCGCCCCGACCCTGAGGAGGGCAGGCCGCGCAGCGGCCGTCGCGGCCGTCCCGTCGGTCAGGTGCCGTTGCGTAGGCGACGAAGGAGCAAGCAACGGTGCCCGACCGACGGGACAGGAGGGGCCGCGACCTCGAGCGCGCCAGCGCTCCAGAAACTCAGAAGCTGTGCTCCGGGCCGGGGAAGGTGCCCNCCCGACCGACGGGACAGGAGGGGCCGCGACCTCGAGCGCGCCAGCGCTCCAGAAACTCAGAAGCTGTGCTCCGGGCCGGGGAAGGTGCCCCGGCGGACCTCGTCGGCGTAGGCGGCCGCGGCCGAGCGCAGCTCGTCACCGACATTGCCGAAGCGCTTGACGAACTTCGCCGTCTTGCCGCTGGTGTAGCCGGCCATGTCCTGCCAGACCAGCACCTGGGCGTCGCAGTCGGCGCCGGCGCCGATGCCGACGGTCGGGATGGTCAGCTTGTGGGTGACCTGGCCCGCCAGCTCGGCCGGGACCATCTCCATGACGACGGAGAACGCGCCCGCCTCCTGCACCGCGATGGCGTCGGCGATGAGCTGCTCGGCACCGTCGCCGCGCCCCTGCACCCGGAACCCGCCGAGGGTGTTCACGCTCTGCGGGGTGAAGCCGATGTGCGCCATCACCGGGATGCCGGCGGCGGTGATCAGCGCGATCTGCTCGGCGACGCGTTCGCCGCCCTCGAGCTTGACCGCGTGCGCGCCGCCCTCCTTCATGAACCGGGTGGCGGTGGCCAGCGCCTGCTGCGGCGAGGACTCGTAGGTGCCGAACGGCAGGTCGGCGACGACCAGCGCGTGCGGCGCGCCACGGACGACGCCGCGCACCAGCGGGATCAGCTCGTCGATGGTGATCGGCACGGTGGTGTCGTAGCCGTACACCACGTTGGCGGCGGAATCGCCGACCAGCAGGACCGGAATGCCCGCTTCCTCGAAGAGGCGCGCGGAGGAGTAGTCGTAGGCCGTCAGCATCGACCAGCGCTCGCCCTCGGCCTTCATCTGCTGCAGATGCTGGACGCGGGTCTTGCGGCGGGGCTTGGCTTCGGCGGCGGGAGCGGCACCGTAGGCAGGGGTCTGCTCATCGGATACGGACATCATCGTCCCTTTCGTCTGGTTCCTCGAGGCCCGTACCGGGTCCCCGGGTTTTTCTGACGAATCCAGTGTGCCACCTCGGGCCGAGCCGACTTAAGGGCCGGTACCGGTGTGATCGGTCACAGCGGTGGTTCGGCTAGCGTGAACGAGAGCCCTTTCGCGCGGATCGGGCGCATCGTGTTGTGCGCCGTGCGGCGCGGAAAGGTGGGCCCACAGTGCAGCGTGGCAGGCTCGTCGTGCTCCTCGGCGCTCTCGCGGCGCTGATCGTGTCCGGCTGCACCAGCGCCGAGACCAGCGCGCCGCGCGCGGAGCTGCCGCCACCGCCGCCCGGTCTGGAGAAGTTCTACGACCAGCCACTCGACTGGGGTTCGTGCGAGGGCTTCGGCAGCCCCGAGGACCGGCTGCCGCCCAAGACCGAATGCGCGCGGATCACCGTGCCCGTCGACTACACGCGCCCGGACGGCCCGACCGCCCAGATCGCGCTGTCGCGGATCCCGGCCACCGGCGACAAGATCGGCTCGCTGCTGCTGAACCCCGGCGGCCCCGGGGTCTCCGGGCTGTCGATGGTCACCGTCGGCAACCGGACCGAGCTGGCCGAGAAGTTCGACCGGGTCGGATTCGATCCGCGCGGCGTCGGGTCCTCGCTGCCCGCGATCGTCTGCCTGACCCCACAGCAGGCCGACGCCGAACGCGCCGAGCCGCCCACCGACAACACTCCGGCCGGCATCGCCGACGCCGAGGCCGACAATCGCGAGTACGCCGACCGGTGCGCCCAGCGCACCGGCACCGACCTGCTCGCCCATGTCGGCACCCGCGAGGTCGTCCAGGACATGGACGTGCTGCGCGCGGTGCTCGGCGACCCGAAACTGAGCTACCTCGGCTACTCCTACGGCACCCGGCTCGGCTCGGCCTACGCCGAGAAGTACCCGCAGAACGTGCGCGCCCTGGTCCTCGACGGCGCGGTGGACTCCTCCCAGGACCCCGTGCAGGAGTCGCTGCGCCAGGCCGCGGGCTTCCAGGGCGTGTTCAACGCCTACGCCGCCGACTGCGCGAAGAACGCCGACTGCCCGCTCGGCACCGATCCGGCCCAGTCCGTGGCCCGGTTCCGCGCGCTGGTCTCCCCGCTGGAGGCCACGCCCGCCGCCACCGCCGACCCGCGCGGGCTCAGCTACGGCGACGCCATCACCGGCGTCCAGCAGGCCCTCTACACCGACGACCTGTGGAACGTGCTCACCCAGGGCCTGACCGAACTGCGCGACGGACGCGGCGACACCCTGCTGCAACTGGCCGACATGTACGACGGCCGCCGCGAGGACGGCACCTACGCCAACACCCAGGACGCCTTCAACGCCATCCGCTGCGTCGACGATCCGCGCGTCACCGATCCGGCGGTCACCGGCCGCCAGGACACCGAGTACCGCAAGGCCGCGCCGTTCCTCGACGACGGCAAGGGCACCGGCGCCGCCCCGCTGGAACTGTGCGCCTCCTGGCCGGTGCCCAACACCAGCACCCCGCACCGGGTCAGTGCCCCCGGCGCGCCGAAGACGGTCGTGGTCTCGACCACCGACGACCCCGCGACGCCGTACCAGGCCGGTGTCGATCTGGCCGCGCAGCTGGGTGCCGACCTGATCACCTTCCGCGGCAACCGGCACACCGCCGCCCTCGTCGCGGGCGACCGCTGCCTCGACGACGCCGTCATCGACTATCTGGTCGACCTCGCCGCGCCCGGCGCCGGACTCACCTGCTGAGGCGGATCGCGGCTCAGCGCGCCCCGTCACCGCGGGTGAGATGTGCGAACGATGTGACGAGATAGCAAACGCGAGCGCGTATGTAACACGGATTTAACGCCGGGTGCTTACGCTCGCCGGTATGGATCGCCAGAAGGAATTCGTGCTGCGGACGCTCGAAGAGCGGGACATCCGCTTCGTACGTCTCTGGTTCACCGACGTGCTGGGTTACCTGAAGTCCGTCGCCATCGCGCCCGCCGAGCTCGAGGGCGCCTTCGAGGAGGGCATCGGCTTCGACGGCTCGGCCATCGAAGGCTTCGCGCGCGTGTCCGAGGCGGACATGGTTGCGCGGCCCGATCCGTCGACCTTCCAGGTGCTGCCCTGGGCCACTTCCAAGGGCCACCAGCACTCCGCCCGCATGTTCTGCGACATCACCATGCCCGACGGCTCGCCGTCGTGGGCCGACCCGCGCCACGTGCTGCGGCGTCAGCTCAACAAGGCCGCCGACGTGGGCTTCAGCTGCTACGTGCACCCCGAGATCGAGTTCTTCCTGCTGGAGAACGGCCTGAAGAACGGCGCTCCGGTGCCCGCCGACAACGGCGGCTTCTTCGACCAGGCCGTGCACGACTCGGCCCCGAACTTCCGCCGCCACGCCATCGACGCGCTCGAGTCGATGGGCATCTCGGTGGAGTTCAGCCACCACGAGGGCGCCCCCGGCCAGCAGGAGATCGACCTGCGCTACGCCGACGCGCTCTCGATGGCCGACAACGTGATGACCTTCCGCTACCTCATCAAGGAGGTCGCGATCGACGAGGGCGTGCGCGCGACGTTCATGCCCAAGCCGTTCGCCCAGTACCCCGGCTCGGCCATGCACACCCACATGAGCCTGTTCGAGGGCGAGTCCAACGCCTTCGCCGACCCCGACGATCCGGAGAACCTGTCCGCCACGGCGCGCTCGTTCATCGCGGGCATCCTCGAGCACGCCCCCGAGATCAGCGCGATCACCAACCAGTGGGTCAACTCCTACAAGCGCCTGATCCACGGCGGCGAGGCCCCGACGGCCGCCTCCTGGGGCCGGTCCAACCGCTCGGCGCTGGTGCGCGTGCCGATGTACACGCCGAACAAGTCGTCCTCGCGCCGGGTCGAGATCCGCAGCCCTGATTCGGCCTGCAACCCGTACCTGACCTTCGCGGTGCTGCTCGCGGCCGGGCTGCGCGGCATCGAGAAGGGCTACACGCTGCCCCCCGAGGCCGAGGACGACGTGTGGTCGCTGACCGACGCCGAGCGTCGCGCGATGGGCTTCCGCTCGCTGCCGGGCACCCTCGACGAGGCCCTGCAGGTGATGGAGCGCTCGGAGCTGGTCGCCGAGACGCTCGGCGAGCACGTCTTCGACTTCTTCCTGCGTAACAAGCGCCGGGAATGGGCCGCCTACCGCAGCCAGGTGACCCCGTGGGAGCTCGAGGAATACCTCAGTCTGTGACACCGCGCCCGGCCGCGCCGGGCGTGACGCGGTCGATGCGCGGACCATGTACTTTTAGGGCATGGTCCGGCCACCGACTGCCCGCTCCGCTGTCCCCGGCGTCGGCCGGCTCGGCTTGCTCGAGCCCACCGCAGCGGATTCCCTGCACCAGCTCGGCTGGGACAATGTCGACGGCGTACCAGTGCTCTGGGCGCTGTCGCGTTCGCCCGACGCCGATCTGGCCCTGTCCACGCTGATCCGGCTGCGGGAGTCGCTCGGAACCGACTGGGCCGAACTGGATTCGGCCATCCGCTCCGATGCCACGTTGCGCGGCAGACTGTTCGGGCTGCTCGGCTCGTCCACCGCGTTCGGCGATCACCTCGTCGCCACGCCCGCCGCGTGGAAAGTGCTGCGCGCGAACCGGCTTCCCGAACGCGACGAACTGATCGCCGACCTGCTCGCCGCGGTCGAGGCGAAACCCGAGAGCGGACCCAACGCGGGGCCGATGCTGTTCCGGGCCGAGATCGCCGGTCCGGAGGCGATCGCGTTGCTGCGGAGCCGGTATCGCGATCAGCTGATGCTGCTGGCCGCGGTCGACCTGGCCTCCACTGTCGAGAACGAGCCGGTGCCGCCGTATCAGGTGGTCGGCAGGCACCTGTCCGATCTGGCCGACGCCGCGCTCACCGCCGCGCTGTCGGTCGCCGTGGCGCGGGTGTGCAAGAACGGCCCGGTGCCGGTGCGCCTGGCGGTCATCGCGATGGGCAAATGCGGTGCGCGCGAACTGAACTACGTCAGCGATGTCGACGTGGTGTTCGTCGCCGAGCCGGCCGACGCCACCGCGACCAGGCTGGCCGCGGAGATGATGAGCGTCGCCGGTTCGGCGTTCTTCGAGGTCGACGCCGCGCTGCGCCCCGAGGGCAAGGCGGGCGCGCTGGTGCGCACGCTCGACTCCCACCTCGCCTACTACAAGCGCTGGGCCCGCACCTGGGAGTTCCAGGCGCTGCTCAAGAACCGGCCGATGACCGGCGATCTGGAACTCGGGCAGCAGTACCGCGACGCGATCATGCCGATGGTGTGGACCGCCTCCGAGCGCCCCGACTTCGTCGCCGACGTGCAGGCCATGCGTCGCCGGGTGGAGGATCTGGTCCCCGCCGACCTGCGCGAACGCGAACTCAAGCTCGGCGCGGGCAGCCTGCGCGATGTCGAATTCGCCGTACAGCTCCTGCAATTGGTGCACGGCCGGGTCGATGATTCGCTGCATGTCACCAACACCGTCGAGGCGCTCACCGCGCTGGCCGCGGGCGGCTACGTCGGGCGCGACGACGCGGCCAACCTCACCGCCTCCTACGAGTTCCTGCGGCTGCTCGAGCACCGGCTGCAGTTGCAGCGGCTCAAGCGCACCCACACCCTGCCCGCCTCCGACGACGAGGAGGGCATGCGCTGGCTCGCGCGCGCGGCCCACATCCGGCCCGACGGCAGGCAGGACGCGGTCGGGGTGCTCGAGACCGACATCCGCCGCAATTCGATGCGGGTGCGCAGGCTGCACGCCAAGCTGTTCTACCGGCCGCTGCTCGAGTCGGTCGCCCGGCTCGACTCCGACGCGCTGCGGCTGAGCCCCGACGCCGCGGTGCGCCAGCTCGCCGCACTCGGCTACGGCGCGCCCGCCAACGCGCTCGGCCACCTCAAGGCGCTCACCGGCGGCGTCTCGCGCAAAGGCCGCATCCAGGCGCTACTGCTGCCGACGCTGCTCGAATGGCTCGGCGACACCCCGAATCCCGACGCGGGCCTGCTCGCCTACCGCCGGGTCTCGGAAGGTCTCGACGACCAGATCTGGTTCCTGCGCGAACTGCGCGACGAGGGCGCCATCGCTCAGCGGTTGATGATCGTGCTCGGCTCCTCGGAGTACCTGCCCGACCTGCTGATCAACGCCCCCGAGACCATCCGCATGTACGCCGACGGCCCCGGCGGTCCGCAGCTGCTCGGCCCGCAGCCCGAGGATGTCGCGCGCGGCATCCAGACCGCCGCGGCCCGCTACGACGATCCGTCTCGCGCCGTCGCCGCGGCCAGGTCGCTGCGCAGGCACGAGCTCGCTCGCGTGGCCTCGGCCGACCTGCTGGGCATGCTGGACGTGCCGCAGGTGTGCGCGGCGCTGTCGTCGGTGTGGGTGGCGGTGCTCGAGGCCGCGCTCAGCGCGGTCATCCGGGCGTCGGTGGCCGAGCGGGGCGCGCCGGCGCCCGCCGACCTCGCGGTCATCGGCATGGGCAGGCTCGGCGGCATGGAACTGGGCTACGGGTCCGACGCCGACGTGCTGTTCGTCTGCGACCCCCGCCCCGGCGAGGACGAGACCACGGCGGTGAAGTGGGCGACCGGCGTCGCGGAGAAGGTCCAGCGCCTGCTCGGCGCGCCGAGCACCGACCCGCCGCTGCAGGTCGACGCGGGCCTGCGCCCGGAGGGCCGCAACGGCGCGTTGGTCCGCACGCTGGCCGCCTATCAGGCCTATTACGCCCAGTGGGCCCAGCCGTGGGAGGTGCAGGCGTTGCTGCGCGCGCACCAGGTGGCCGGCGATCAGGATCTGGGCGTGCGGTTCCTGCACGTCATCGACCCGATCCGCTATCCGGCCGGTGGCGTCTCGGCGGAGTCGGTGCGCGAGATCCGCCGGATCAAGGCCCGCGTCGACGCCGAGCGCCTGCCGCGCGGGGCCAATCCGGCCACCCACACGAAGCTGGGGCGCGGCGGTCTGGCCGATATCGAGTGGACCGTGCAGCTGCTGCAGCTGCGGCACGCGCACGAGGTGCCCGCGCTGCACAACACCTCGACGCTGGAGGCGCTCGACGTCATCGAGGCCGAGGGCATCCTGGAACCCGAGGACGTCGCGCTGCTGCGGGAATCGTGGATCACCGCGACGGCGGCCCGCAACGCGCTCGTGCTGGTCAAGGGCAAGCCGACCGATCAGCTGCCCGGTCCGGGCCGACTGCTCTCGGCGGTCGCGCGGGTGGCGGGCTGGCCCACCGACGACGGCAGCGAGTTCCTCGACAACTACATGCGCATCACCCGCCGGGCCAAGGCGGTCGTCGAGCGGGTGTTCGGGGGATAGCGGACAAGAGAAAGGCCCCGCACCGAGGGTGCGGGGCCTTTCTCGTTCACGCCGGAATCAGATGGCGCGGACGTCCTGAGCCTGGGGGCCCTTCTGGCCCTGGCCGACCTCGAACTCGACCCGCTGGCCCTCTTCGAGGGACTTGAAGCCCGAGCCGCTGATGGCCGAGTAATGCACGAAGACGTCGGGGCCGCCTCCGTCTTGGGCGATGAAGCCGAAGCCCTTTTCGCCGTTGAACCACTTAACAGTGCCTTGAGTCATGTGTTTTACAAGTCTTTTCAGTCGATGAGCCATGGCGATCTCTGTGATCAGCCCAGTCTCAGCAGCCAAGTATGCCATACTCGCCGACAAACTGCGCGCAGGGGGTCTCGGCACCGCGATGTGGGCGGAGTCTGCGCCTCGCGCACGGCGTGTCGCCATGGCCGATCGGCGACGGGTGCGCCGAGGTCACACTGTCGCCCGCGATGTGCCAATCTGGGCGGCATGGGTGAGAGCAACGAGGCGGACTCCGGACACGTCGATCTGGCACTGCGGGTGCTCGACGCGCACGTGGCCTTCGCCAAGGAACAGCTGCTGACGCCCGCGGGCTTCCTCGAACTCGTCACCGAGGAGGTCGACGGCGTCCTGGCCGAGTGCGCCGTGCTGACCCTGGCCGAGGCGGTCACCCGCGAGCAGATCAAGGGCGTCGCGCACAAGTACGCGGTGCAGATCCCGGTCGAGGGCGCGATCCCCGAACTCGTCGGCGAGATCGCCGCCCGGCTGTACAACCATCGCGCCCAGGACGAGATCCCCGTCGGCGACGTGGTGGACAACCGCCGCTTCGACGAACTGGTCTCGGCCGTGGCCGACATGGAGGTCTCGCACCGGCTGGTGCGGCTGGTGCTCAACAGCCCGGTCACCGTCGACGCCTGCGTCGAAGCGGTGCAGCGCGCCGTCGTGACCGCCGTCGACGACGGCAAGCACGCCGAGGGCGGCGGTCTGGCGCAGTCGCTGCGCGGCGCGCTGGCCCGGCTGGCCGAGCCGGCGCTGCCCGCGATCGAGAACGGCGTCGGCCGGATCACCCGCACCGGTGCCCGATTCGTCCTGCGCGGCAATCGCGACGACGCCGACGACATGCTGCTCGACGCCGCCCGCGAGACCTGGCGCAAGCACACCGGCGATTCCATCGGGTCCTTCCGCGAGCTGGTCTCGGCCAACGACGTGGAGGACGCCGTCGTCCTCACCTTCGAGTTCTGGCGCACCTTCCGCGACACCGACTACTTCCACGCCCTGCTCGACGAGGGCATCGATCACGTCTTCGACAAATACGGCGACACCCCGCTGGCCGAACTGCTGGCCGAGCTGGGCATCGGGCGCGCGGACATGATCGAGGAGGCGCTGCGTTTCGGCCCCTCGGTGCTGGCGACACTCGACGAGCGCGGCTATCTGGACGCCGTCGTCCGGCGCAGGCTGGCGCCCTTCTACGCCTCCCCGGCGTTCCGCGCCGCGGTGACCGGAACCTAGGACTCGCGAACCCGCGGACCGTGAGTTCTGTTCGGCCGCTGGTGCGTCGGTGTTTGTCGGTACGATCCGTGCAACGATGGAGCGCTTGCGCTACCGGATCGCGATGAAAGGCTGCCGTGACACGTCTGTCCTCCCTGCTCGACCAGATCGACTCCGGAGCGGTGCTGCTGCCCGAATTCCAGCGCGGTTACGTCTGGAACAGGGACCAGGTGCGCGGACTGATGCGGTCGCTGTATCTCGGGTATCCGGTCGGCGGGCTCCTGGTGTGGGAGACCGGATCCGAGGACATCGCGGTACGCGGCCAGGGCGGCGGCTCGGGATTGCGGCAGCTGCTGCTCGACGGCCAGCAGCGCATCACCACCCTCTACGGCATCCTGCGCGGCACCGCGCCCTCGTTCTTCGAGGGCGACGCCGTCGCGTTCACCGGACTCCATTTCGATGTCGACCGTGAGGTTTTCGAGTTCCAGGTGCCCGGCCGCGAGACCGCGCCGACCTGGATCGATGTCACCGAGCTGTTCGCGCTGGGGCCCGTGCACTACCTGCCCCGGTTCACCGAGGTCCCGCCGGAGACTCTGGCGGTCTACCTCGACCGGCTCAACAAGCTGCGCGAGATCACCCACCGCGAGTTCAATGTCGAGACCATCACCGGCTCGGACCGCACCGTCGACGAGGTCGTCGACATCTTCAACCGCGTCAACTCCGGTGGCACCAAACTGTCCAAGGGTGATCTGGCGCTGGCGACGCTGTGCGCGCAGTGGCCGCAGGCCCGCGGCAACCTGCGCGACCACCTGATCCGCTGGGACAAGGACGGCTACACCTTCACCCTGGACTGGTTGCTGCGCAATGTGATCGCCGTCGGCAACGGCCGCGCCCACTTCGACGCGCTCGGCGATCTGTCGCCCGCGGAGTTCGAGCAGGCGCTCAGCAATACCGCCACCCAGGTCGACACCTTCCTCGACACCGTGGCAGGCCGCCTCGGCCTCGACCACGACCGAGTCCTGATGGGGCGCTACGCGATTCCGGTCATCACCCGGCTGCTGTTCCTCAACGGCGGCCGCTTCGACGACGACCTGCACCGCGACCGGGTGCTGTACTGGTACATCCATTCCGCGCTGTGGGGCCGGTTCAGCGGGTCCACCGAGACGTTCCTGCAGCAGGACTACGAGACGCTCGAACGCGGCGGCATCAACGGCCTCATCGGCTCGCTGGAACGGCTGCGCGGCGGCTCACTGGACCTGTGCGCCGACGACTTCGGCGGCGCGACCCGCGGTTCCCGGTTCTATCCGCTGCTGTACCTGCTGACCCGCGTCGACGGTTCCCGCGACCTGGGCACCGGCGACGAACTGGGCATCGAGCAGTTCGGCGAGCGCACTCCGGTGCAGGTGCACTATCTGTTCCCGAAGACCACGCTGCGCGACGCGGGCTACGAACGCAACGAGATCAACGCGATCGCCAACTTCTGCTTCCTCAGCCCCGGCTCGGAAGCCGAACTGGGCGAACGCGAACCGGCCGACTACCTCGCCGAGGTCGAGCGCCGTCATCCCGGTGTACTGGCCTCGCAGTGGATTCCGACCGACCCCACGCTGTGGCGGGTCGAGAACTACCGCGAATTCCTGCGCGCGCGACGCAAACTGCTGTCCGCGGCCGCGGACGCCTTCCTCGAGCAGCTGCGCACCGGCACCCTGCACCGGCCGACGCTGCTGTCGGTCGGCGTGGCCGGGGTGAGCCTCGGTGACCCGGCGGTGGACCTGGTGAACGCGCTGGTCGACGACCTGGTCGCCGACGGCTTCGGGTTCCCGCTGCTCGACAGCGAGGTCTCCGATCCGGTGACCGGCCGCGAACTCGCTGTCGCCGAAGCGTTCTGGCCCGAGGGCCTGCAGCCCGGCGTCGGCATGCCGGTGGTGCTGGTGCTCGAGCCCGCCAACGCCGACCTCACCCGCCTGGCCCAGCTCGGCTACGCCGTGTTCACCTCGGTGGACGCGCTGCGCGGCTATGTCGACAACCTGCGCGTCGAGGTCTCGGGCGACACCGGCCTCTACGGCCCCGCCGCCGACGTGGCCGCGCTGGCCGATCGCCTGCCCGCCACCTGGGTCGGCAACTCCGAGCAGGTCTGGTTCCGCTTCGCCTGGAACCAGCTCGAGCGGGACCGCGCCGAGGGCCCCGACGCGGCGCTCGAGCCCGAACAGGTCGCCCTGCGCTACATCGCGCTGTGGGCGCTGACCCGCACCTTCTACATCCACGCCTTCGACCAGGGCAATCCGGGGGAGTGGCGGTACTACCTGGGCGACGCGATCGGCCCGAACCCGTTGGTCCCGCGCGACTGGCTGGCCCGCCGCGCTGTCGCCTCCGGCGCGCTGGCCCCCGGCGCCACCCCCGGCGACGAGGACATCGCGATCGCCATGGTGCACGGCGTCCTCGAGGTGGTCGAGGATGTCGCCACCGCCCTGTCCCACCTCCTCGGCGGCCCCGGCCTCTTCGCCTCCCTCTGGGCCTCGGCGGGCGCCGCCGAGCACTACGGCTACCCCCTGTCCACCGACCAGATCAACGACCTCATCAACCAGGTCGTCAACGATCCGGCCTCGCGAAAGATCCAGGCCTACAACTGGATCGAGGCTGGCCTGCCGCTCTGACCGTGCCGAGGGCCTGTCTCAGCTGTGCCGTGCGGCGTGCGCGGCGGCGACGAAGCGTTCGCACGCCTGCTTCGACTTGTCGCCCGCGGCTTCCTCGACGCCGCTGTTGACGTCGACCCCGAACGGTTTCACCGCGCTGATCGCCGCGTCGACATTGTCCGCGGTGAGTCCGCCCGCGAGCACGACCGGGCAGCCGAGTGCGGCCAACTCGGTCACGATGCGCGCGCTGATGGTCCAGTCGTGGGTGCGGCCGGTGCCGCCCAGCCGGTCGGCGGTGCGGGAATCCAGCACGACCGCATCACAGTCGGCGGCAGCGGCTTTCGCCTCCAGGATCGCGTCCGCCCCGGCGACGTGGACGGCGCGCAGGATGGTCCGGCCCCGCGCCTCGGCCCTGACCTGCCGCAGTGTCTGCGCCGATACCAGCCCGTGCACCTGGATCGTGTCGACGCCGAGGTGATCGGCGAGCTCGATGATCGCCGCGGCGTCGTCGAGGTGGGTCACCAGGACGGTGTTGACGAACGGCGGGACCAGCGCGGCCAATCGCCGTGCCGTCGCGGCGTCGAGCCCGTCTTCGCTGACGTGGGTGATGCCCGAGATGAGGCCGACCGCGTCCGCGCCCGCCTCGATCGCGAGCCGCAGGTCGGCTTCCGAGCGGATTCCGCAGATCTTGGCGCGCACGGTCATGGACCGAAGACTATCGGGCCGCGAGCACGTCAGCCCCGCGCGCCGGTGGCGTGCTGGAACGTCGTGACGAAATCGCGCAGGGCGGTGCGGTCCTCGGTGTCGGGTGGGCGGTGACCGCGGGCGGCTTCGATGGTGATCGGGGTGCCCGCGCGGATGGGGAGCTCGGTCCAGCAGACCGGCAGGACCGGGAGCTGGACGGTCCGGTCGGCGACGGTGAGGGTCAATGCCGAGGTGTAGCGGCCCGCGACGGTCATCAGCGCGTCGACGGCGTCCTCGGTGAGCGGGCCCGCGGCGGGGAATTCCTCGATGTACACGCGGTACCTCCTTCTGCGGCGCCAGTGTAGGCCGACGCGGGCACCTCAGAGAACCTTTAGCGGCACCATAAGGGCGCGCCAAGGACGTCGGCTTAGGCTCGGCCCCATGATGCGGAAATGGTTGGACCGGGCATTGCTGGTCCTGGGGTGGGGCGCACTGATCGCGGCGACGGCGGGGATCGTGTTGCATCTGGGCAGCTGGCGGCAGCAGTCACTGGTGCTGCTGGCGTCGGGGGCGATGTGGCTGATGCTGGGCGCGGTGATCGGGGTGGTCCTGGTCCTCCTCGCGCGCGGATGGCGCAGCGCGATCGCCGGGGGCGTGGTGCTGGTCGGCGCGGCGTGGCTGGTCGTTCCGGCCTACATTCCGGCGGCCGGTGCCGCCGAGGGGCCGCAGCTGCGGGTACTGCAGTCGAATCTGCTGTTCGGCCAGGCGGATCCGGCCGCGGTGGTCGCCGCGGTGCGCGACAACGACGTCGACGTGCTCACCGCCGACGAACTGACCGTCGACTCGATCACGCGGCTGCGAGCGGCGGGCCTGGAGGCCCGGCTGCCCTACTTCTATCTGGAACCCGCGCAATCCGGCGGCGGCGGTACCGGCATCTACAGTCGATACCCGTTGCGCCAGACCGTGAAGTACGACGGCTTCATCATGAGCAACATCTCCGCGACGATGGAACATCCACAGCGCGGCCCGATCTCGGTGTACGCCTTCCATCCGATCCCGCCGAACATCGATTTCGCCGCGTGGACCGCCGAGCTGCGCCGGGTCGACGAGATCCTGGCCACGGCGCCCACACCCGCGATCGTCGGCGCGGATTTCAATGCGACGCAGAACCACGCGGCCTACCGCGCGCTGCTGGACGGTCCGTTCGCGGCCGCGGCGGAACAGACGGGCGACGGCGTCCTGCTGACCTTTCCCGCGGATCGCCGGTGGGGGCCGGTGATCGGCATCGATCACATCCTCGTCGCCGGTGGCGTGGCCGAACAGGTACGCACGCTGACGATTCCGGGCTCCGACCATCGCGCGGTGCTCGCCACGGTCAGAATGCGGGATTGACGGCGTCGATTACCATGTGAGCGCTCGACATCGGACCGCTCGGCGTCCATGTCATTGCCCGGGGAGGAATCAGCGGATGATCAAA
This sequence comes from Nocardia sp. No.11, assembly GCF_038752175.1. Lineage (NCBI taxonomy): Bacteria > Bacillati > Actinomycetota > Actinomycetes > Mycobacteriales > Nocardiaceae > Nocardia > Nocardia sp. No.11. Next base: position 28,458 of record NZ_JBCGFB010000032.1, read on the forward strand.
CATCGGTTCGCCATGGCCATGGCGGCACTGGTGAGCGTCGGCCTGCTCGCCACCGGTTGCGCGGCGACGACCGTCGCCGGCGACCAGGCGATGCCCACGATGGACAACCCGTGGGAGGTGGCGGGCGCGACGTCGAACACCGGGCCCAGCGGCACCCGTCCGGGTGTGCCCGACACCGACAAGAAGGCCGACAACGGCGACAACGGCAAGATCGACAAGCTCGCGCTCAACGCCATCGCCGATATCGAAGAGTATTGGCAGACCGAGTATTCCAAGACCTTCCGGGGCAACTTCAAGCCCGCCTCGAAGTACATCTCGTGGTCGGCGAAGGCACCGGAATCGGAGTCGGTGCAGTTCTGCAAGAGCAGCACCTACAAACTGGTCAACGCCGCGTACTGCCCGCTCGACCACACCATCGGCTGGGACCGCTCTGTCCTGCTGCCGCTGCTGGTCGACAAGTACAAGGAGATGTCGGTGGTGATGGTGCTGGCCCACGAGTACGGCCACGCCATCCAGTCCCAGGCCGATCTGCTGCGCGGCTTCCTCACCGACGCGCTGGTGAAGGAGCAGCAGGCCGACTGCCTGGCCGGCGTGTTCCTGCGTCACGTCGCCGAGGGCAAGTCCAAGCACTTCACCCTCAACACCACCGACGGCCTCAACGGCGTGCTCGGCGCGACCGTCGCCGTGCGCGACCGTGACCCCAACGACCCTGACGCCGTGCACGGTTCGGCCTTCGAGCGCGTCACCGCGGTGCAGAAGGGTTATACCGAGGGTGCCGGGTCCTGCAAGGGGATCGACAAGGACGAGATCAGCAAGCGCCGCGGCGGTCTGCCGGTCACCTTCGAGGACGGCGAGCGCGATCAGCAGCTGCCGGTGAACAAGGAGAATCTGAGCTCGCTGGCGACCCAGCTGGGCAAGTCGATGCCGGTGAAGAACGCGCCGACGTTCGACTACGCGGGCGTCACCCGCAACTGCGCCTCGACGACCACCACCGAGCCGGTGTCCTACTGCCCGGGCAGCAACACCATCGGCACCGACCTGCCCGCCATGGCCAAGCGCGCGGGGGAGGGGTCCACCGGCAAGGAGGAACCGCTCTCGGCGGTCGTCACCGGCGACTACAACGCCGCGGTGGTCTTCGTGTCCCGCTACGCCCTGGCGGTGCAGCAGGACCGCAAGCTGTCACTGACCGGCGCCGAATCGGCGGGCCTGCGCACCGCGTGCCTGTCCGGCGCGCTGACCACGAAACTCAGTGAGCCGAGCAGTGATCCGCGCCTGTCGGCCGGTGATCTGGACGAGGCCGTGTCGGGCCTGCTCGCCGACGGCCTCGCGGCCGCCGACGTCAACGGCAAGGTGGTGCCGAGCGGGTACCAGCGCCTCGAGGCGTTCCGCACCGGCGTGCTCGACGGCGAACAGGCCTGCCTGACCCGGTTCGAGTAGTCAGCGCGCCGCGGGCAGTGACCGCAGGGAGCTGAGGGTGTTCGCCACCGCGCGGGCGGCCTCGGCTCCCTTCGTCACGAAATGGTTGGTGTAGTAGTCGACGTGCTCGCTGTGCTCGTGGAAGTGGTGCGGGGTGAGCACCACCGAGAACACCGGGACGTCGTTGTCGAGCTGGACGCGCATCAAGCCGTCGATCACCGCGGTGGCGACGAAGTCGTGGCGGTAGATGCCGCCGTCGACGACCAGCGCGGCGGCCACGATCGCCTCGTAGCGGCCGGTACGGGCCAGACGCTGCGCGTGCAGCGGGATCTCGAAGGCGCCGGGGACGTCGAACACCTCGACGGCGGCCGGGTCGAGCCCTAGACCGGCGTATTCGGCGACGAAGCCCTCGTGGGCCTTGGTGACGATGGAGCTGTGCCAGCTGGCGCGGATGAAGGCGACGGCGCCGGTAGACGTGGTTCCCATGGGCGGAGTCTACTAGGCTCTAAGCTACTCATCGGTAACATGTTGGGAAAGCCAGTCGACGACGTCGCCGATCACCTGGTCGCGCTCGGGCTCGTTGAACACCTCGTGGAACAGCCCGGGATAGCGCAGCACCGTCACATCGGACGAACCCGCGTCGCTCTCGAGCAGGTCCGCACTCGACGGCGCGGCGACGGTGTCGGCCGTGCCGTGCAGCACCAGCAGCGGCGCGGTGAGCGCGTCGAGACGCTGCTTCACCAGCGCGGTGTGCTGCAGGATCTCCACCGCCGTGCGGGCGGGCAGCTTGCCGCGGAACACCAGCGGGTCCGCGTCGTAGGCGCGCACGACCTCGGGATCGCGGCTGATCGTCGACGAATCCAGGGTCAGCACACCGAGATTCGGCGCCAGCCGGGTGAGCAGGGGAGCGGCCAGGCGCTGCACCGGATTGCCCAGCGGGATGTCCAGCGGCGGCGCGGAGACCACGATCCCGGCCACGTCGACCGGTCCACGGGTGGCCAGGTGCAGCACCACCAGACTGCCCATCGAATGGCCGAGCAGGAATCGGGGCACGTCGGGATGGGCCTTGCCCGCCAGGTCGAGCAGGGTCGCCACATTGTCGGCGGCCGCGTGCATCGAACCGATATTGGCCGCCGCGCCCTCGGACAGGCCGTGTCCGATGTGATCGAGCGCGTACACCGCGAAACCTTGCGCGGCCAGCGCGTCGCCCACGTACTCGTAGCGCCCCGAGTGCTCGGCGACGCCGTGCACCAGCACCACCACCGCGCGCGGTGCGGTGTCGGGTTGCCAAGCGCGCCAGGCGATCCGGCCGCCGTTGCCGGCGAATTCGCCCGTGTCCGTCGTCATCGCTGCGCTGCTCCTTCGTCGCCGGGCGCCACCGCGAGCCGCTCGATCAGGCGCCGATTGAACTCGATCAGTCGAGCGTAGTTGAGCCGGGAGATCCGCTCGTCGGTTCCGTGGATCCGTGCCAGATCGGCCGCGGTCAGCACGATCGGCGCGAAGTTGCAGCGGGTGGCGGCCAGACCGTCGTAGTGGCGGGAGTCGGTGGCGCCGGGCACCAGCCCGGTGGTCGTCACGATGCCGGGGACCAACTCGGCGGCGAGTTCGGCGATCAATGCGTAGGCGGGGCCGGGACCGGCGACCCGCGACGGCTCCGACGCGGGCCCGACGAGCTCGATCGCCACACCGAGGTCGCGGATCACCCGGCGGCAGTGCGCGAGCACCGTCGACACCGAATCGCCGGGCAGGATGCGGAAATTCACCAGTGCCTCCGCGCTCTGCGGCAGCACATTGGCCTTCACCCCGCCCCGGATCACCGTCGGCGCCGTCGTCGTGCGGACCAGCGCCTCGGTGGTGGGGCCCGCCGCCAGGATCCGGGTGAGCAGCGGTCCGGTCAGCGTGGCCAGCCCGCGTCGGTCGGTGAGTTCGAGCAGCTTGCGGCGGGGTTCGGGCAGCGCCACCCGCATCCGGGCGAGCATGTCGGTGATCACCGGGGTCAGCCGCAGCGGCATCGGATGGTCCTGTACCCGGGCCACGGCACGCGCCAGGCGCCCGACCGCGGTCTGCTTGCCCGGCATCGAGGAGTGGCCGCCGGTCTCGCTGACCGACAACCGCACCGTCGCGTAGCCCTTCTCACCCAGCATGATGCTCGCGACCGGCCGGTCGACCCCGTCGGCGACCCCGTCGGTGATCACCCCGCCCTCGTCGAGCAGCAGCTCGGCCCGCACGTTCTCGGCGCGCAGGTGCTCGGCCATCCGGACCGCGCCACCGTCGCCGAAGACCTCCTCGTCGTGGCCGAAAGCCAGGTAGATCGTGTGCCGCGGGCGGACCCCGGCCGTCAGCGCCTGCTCCACGGCCTCGAGCACGGCGAGGACCCGGCTCTTGTCGTCGATCGCGCCCCGGCCCCAGATGAACTCCGCGTCGACGACGCCGGCGAACGGGGGATGGGTCCAGCGCTGCGGATCGTCGACCGGGACGACGTCCTGGTGGGCCAGCAGGATCGCCGCCACCGGTCCCGGCTCGGCGCCGTCCCAGCGGTAGAGCCTGCTGCGGCCGAAGGTGGTCAGGGTCAGCTCGGCGTGCACGCGCGGGAACGACGCCTCGAGGTGGTCGGCCAGGCGGGCGAACTCCGCGTCGGCGGTCTGGGTCGGGTCCTCGGTGGACACCGTCACGCAGCGCAGCGCCGCGGCCAGTCGCTCGGCGACCTCCTCGTCGACTCCGTCGGTGACGGGGGATCCGGTCGGTTTCTCGGTCATCGGGCGCACCCTCGCCATTGTTGCCCGTGCCCGGCGGGTTCGCCGTCAAAGACGTCCGAAACGCCGTGTTCGAGGTCGGGGCGTCATGCGGTCCGACAGCCCGGCGAGGGGCCATCTAAGCTGACACCATGGCAGGAGGCAAGGGCGGCAAGCCGTCGAAGGAAGCCAAGGCCGCGGCTAAAGCGGCCCGTAAGCAGGCATCACGCGAACGGCGTCAGCAGTTGTGGCAGGCGTTCAACATGCAGCGCAAGGAAGACAAGGCGCTGCTGCCGCTGATGATCGGCGCACTCGTCGGCACCACGGTGGTCTTCTTCCTCATCGGTCTGATCTTCGACATGCAGTGGTTCCTGCTGCCGCTGGGTCTGCTGCTCGGTGTGCTGTTCGCGTTCATCATCTTCGGACGTCGCGTGCAGAAGAACGTCTACCGCAAGGCCGAGGGCCAGGCGGGCGCGGCGGCGTGGGTGCTGGAGAACCTGCAGGGCAAGTGGCGGGTCGCCAACGGCGTCGCGGCCACCACCCAGCTCGACGCGGTGCATCGCGTCATCGGCCTGCCGGGCGTGATCTTCGTGGCCGAGGGTTCCCCGCAGCGGGTGAAGTCGCTCATCGCCCAGGAGAAGAAGCGCACCGCCCGCCTCATCGGTGACACCCCCATCTACGAGGTCGTCGTCGGCAACGACGAGGGCCAGACCCCGCTCAAGGATCTGCAGAAGTTCCTCACCAAGCTGCCGCGCAACATCGACGTCAAGCGGATCGACCAGATCGAGGGCAGGCTGACCGCGCTGAGCTCGCGCAGCGGACCCGCGATGCCGAAGGGCCCGATGCCCCCCGGCGCCAAGATGAAGGGCATGCAGCGCGCGATCCGTCGCCGCTGACCCCCGCCTACCGACCGAGCCCGGCACCTGATCGCAGGTGCCGGGCTCGTGTCGTGTCAGGAGTTCGTCAGGAGTTCGGCGGCCGTCCGGTCAGCAGCCACAGGATCCGGTCGTAGGCCAGCAGGTGGTAGCCGACCAGCACCGCTGTCGCGATCAGCGCGAGCCGGGGCAGCCCGGCGCCCCACAGTGCCGCGGCGCCGCCGAAGAGCACGCCGAACTCGACGAGCAGCCGCACCGGGCCCGGGACCGGCACCGGCGCGCCACCGCCGCGACTCGGATCATCGGCGAGGGCGAAGGTGCCCCACAGCAGCGCGGCCGCGATGGGCAGCACCACGACGAGCAGATATCGCCAGGGGGAGTCGAATGCCCGCCAGCCGAAGACCCCGAACGAGGTGATGGCGATCAGTTCGAGCAGGAAACGCACGGCCAGCAGGGCCGGATTCAGTGACACGGCCACAGCGTAAGGCCGTGGCGGGCCTGCTGCGGGTCAGCGCGCGTTGACCAGGGCCGTGCCGGTCGCACGGTCGTGCATGCCGCGCCCGTCGGCATCGGTGAACAGCGCCGGGATGACGAACACCAGCAGCACCTGCCGGGCCAGCGCCCGCACGAACCCGACCGCCACCGGGGCGTCGATCCGCAGCACCCGCAGCTTCAGGAAGTACTGGCCGGGGGTGAACCCGAACAGCGTCACCGCGGCGACGCCGATCACGAACCACACCAGCAGCGGCACCGACGACGAGGCGAAACTGCGGGTGATCACGGCGGCGATGCCGACCGCGATGAACCAGTCGACGAACAGCGCGACCACCCGGCGCCAGGTCGGCGCCAGCGAGCCCGCGCCCTCGCGTGGCAGCCCGTAGAGCTCGCCGGGGTAGCCGGATGTTTCCGGGTCGCCCGGTTCCGCCGGATTGCCGGAGAGCCATGTGCCGGTGATACGCGCCATGGCTTCCAGGATAGTGGCCGGCTATCGCCCGCTCACGACCGCATTAGTGGAGGTCACGTCACCGCGCGGTCGGACGGATGGCAGGATTACGATGCAGGTCGCGCCCGGATGGCAGACATCACCCCGCCTCCGGCACGCGTAACACTGGCGAAACACAGCCTTGACTGTAGGGAAACACCGCGTCCTTAGCGTCAGGTCGCGACGAACCCATGCATCGTGACTGGCTGGGAACCGATCCGTAAGGAGAACAAGTGACGTTCAGCACGGCCGAAGAGGTCATCCAGTACATCAAGGAAGAGGACATCGAATACGTCGATATCCGCTTCTCCGACCTGCCCGGCGTCCAGCAGCACTTCTCGATCCCGGCCAAGGCGTTCACCGCCGACCTGGCCGAAGAGGGTCTGGCGTTCGACGGCTCCTCGGTGCGTGGCTTCCAGTCGATCGACGAGTCGGACATGCTCCTGCTGCCCGACTTCAGCACCGCTCGGATCGACCCGTTCCGTGCCGCGAAGACCCTGAACCTGAACTTCTTCGTGCACGACCCGTTCACCCGTGAGGCGTACTCCCGCGACCCGCGCAACATCGCGCGCAAGGCGGAGGAGTACCTGCGTTCGACCGGTATCGCCGACACCGCGTACTTCGGTGCCGAGGCCGAGTTCTACATCTTCGACGGCATCCGCTACGGCTCGGGCATGAACGGCTCGTTCTACGAGATCGAGTCGGTCTCGGGCTCGTGGAACACCGGCAAGGAGTTCAACCCGGACGGCAGCCGCAACCTGGGCTACAAGGTCCGCAACAAGGGTGGCTACTTCCCCGTCGCCCCGTACGACCACTACGTCGACCTGCGCGACAAGATCTCGACCAACCTGCAGAACGCGGGCTTCGAGCTCGAGCGCGGCCACCACGAGGTCGGCACCGCCGGTCAGGCCGAGATCAACTACAAGTTCGGCACCCTGCTGGGCGCTGCGGACGACCTGCAGCTGTTCAAGTACATCGTGAAGAACACCGCGTGGCAGGAAGGCAAGTCTGTCACCTTCATGCCGAAGCCCCTCTTCGGTGACAACGGCTCGGGCATGCACGTGCACCAGTCGCTGTGGAAGGACGGCAAGCCGCTGTTCCACGACGAGGCCGGCTACGGTGGGCTCTCGGATCTGGCGCGTCACTACATCGGCGGCATCCTGCACCACGCCCCGTCGCTGCTGGCGTTCACCAACCCGACCGTGAACTCCTACCACCGTCTGGTGCCGGGCTACGAAGCCCCCATCAACCTGGTGTACTCGCAGCGCAACCGCTCCGCCGCGGTCCGCATCCCGGTCACCGGCAACAACCCGAAGGCCAAGCGCATCGAGTTCCGCGCGCCGGACTCCTCGGGCAACCCGTACCTGGCCTTCGCCGCCATGATGATGGCCGGCCTGGACGGCATCAAGAACAAGATCGAGCCGCTGGCTCCGGTCGACAAGGACCTCTACGAGCTGCCGCCCGAGGAGGCCAAGAACATCCCGCAGGCCCCGACCAGCCTCGCGACGGTCATCGACCGCCTCGAGCAGGATCACGACTACCTCACCGAAGGCAACGTCTTCACCGAGGACCTGATCGAGACCTGGATCCAGCTCAAGCGCGACAACGAAATCGCGCCGGTCAACCTGCGTCCGCACCCGTACGAGTTCGAGCTCTACTACGACGTGTAAGCCTGACCTGCGGGAACGGGCCTGATCGGCCCGTTCCGTCCGCAGTGGGTACGCAGTAAACGGTGTCGAGTCCACCCGCTCCGTGATCACCCATGATCACGCGGCGGGTGGACTCGTCTGTACCGGGCCCGCGACGCCCGTGTGCCGCGTCTGCGTGGCCGCGAGCCTGCACGACCGCGATGGTCGCGCTGCCCGCACTCGGCGGCGAGGTCAGGCCGTGCTTACCGCGCTACGCGCCACCGAGCGACATGGACGTCACTGTGCGCGTCGAGCAACCGTCCGGCGCGGTCTGTCCCGCCAGACGTTCATCGATCCACCGCAGGACCGCGGGAGTCGCGCTGATCGCCAGACTGACGTGCTCGCTCAACAGGTCTCGCGTGTAGGTGATCGGCGCCCCCGCCGCGCACCACTGCGCCACCGCCTTGTCGGGTCCGGCGATGGTGACGATCTCGTCGTGCACGGCACTGTAGAGGAACAGCGGCGCCGTCGAGGCCACGGCGCTGAAGTCCAGCGCGTCCAACGACGGTCGTATCTCCTCGAGCAGGCGTGTGAACGGGATCGTCAGGTAGTCGTCCATGCGCACGAACGCGTGCTGAGCGACGTTGGCCGTCACGCATTTGCTGTCACCCGCTGCCAGCAGAGCGCGTCCGGCAGGCGTCAGATACTTGTCGAAAGCCGCCGCCAGACGCGGGTCGGCGCGCAGCATGCCCGGCAGGAGCGACGGCAGGAAGCCGGAGAACGGACCGGCGTCGAGCGTTCCCAGGTAGCTGCCGATGGGCGCTGTCCAACCACCCATGGCGACTCCGACCAGTTGTATTTCCGGAGCGTAGGTCGGCTGCACGTGCGCGGCCCAGCTGGTGCCGATCGACCCGCCGGAGTAGCCCATCGCGGCCACCGGGGTCTCGGTGCCGGGCAGGCCGAGCGGCGCGAAGCCCTGGGCGGCGCGCACTCCGTCGAGCGCGGCGTAACCCGGCTGTCTCGGGGTGAACAGCGTCCCCTTCGGCCCCTCCCAGTCGGGGATGGAAATCGCATGACCGGACGACAGCATCTGGTCGATCTGGATGAGGTCCAGCGAGGAGTCGTACTTGTCGGGCGCTCCCTGCCGGAGCACGAACGAGGGCGCGCACTGCGGGGCCGAGGCATCGGTGGCGGGCTGATAGGAGATCAAGCCTTTGACCTGTCCGGTCCGTGGCCGCAGCACCGTCGTCACGGTCGCCATGGGTCGGCCGTCGGTATCGGTCGACCGGTACAGCAACTGCCAGGCATCGGCGTCTTGTGCCTGGGGTTGCAGCGAGGCCACCTCGACGGGTCGCGAATGCAGGACGGTGCCTGGCGCCGCCGAGTCCCAGCCCGACGGCGGCGTGTAGAACGGATCGTTCTGCGGAGTTGTCAGCGGGTCCGCATGACCGATCGCTATCGAAGTGCCGGTCAAGCACAACACTGCCGAAACTGCGATCACCGCCGAGCGCAGGTGACGGCGTTGGACTGCCGAACCCCATGCACCACCGGGCGAAACGACACTGCCTGTCATTCGATCTTCCCTTCCGGGGGACCACAGCCCGCGAATCCCCCTGAAGGCAGTCAGGCTATCTCCCGAGATCGGGCTGGTAACCCGAACGACGAAGATCGCGTCGGGTTCGACGACCGTCGCGAAGCGCGGGAGAGCAGGCCGGCGGCAATACGCTGCGGCTGTGGAGTTTTCGGAGGTGCTTCGGGCCGCCGACCAGCCCTCGGCCCGTTCCAGCGGCGTCGGCGTGGGGCGAATGCTGTGGTGCGGGACGGGCGGTGGGGAAATCCCTGGGGGCGGTGCGTAGTCGGTGCGGGGCCCGACCCGGACTAGCGGGCGGCGAGCTTGGCGTGGATGGCCGCGACGAAGGCGGTGGGGTCGGGGTGGGGGCCGGGGCCGAGGTTGAGGTGGCTGTGGTCGGCCCAGGAACCGAGGGTGGTGGCGTCGGAGCGGTCCGGGGGCTGGAAGGCGGCGCGTTCGAGGGTGAAGATCCGGATGTCGTCGGAGTCGTCGGGGAGGACGACGGCGACGAAATGCGCCTCCACGGGGGCGGCCGGCGTCGGGAGCTGGACCAGCAGGAGCCGGAATCCGTCGCCGTCGAGGCGTCGGCCGGTGATGTCGTCGCAGGGGAGCCGGTCGGCGGGGGCCAGTCGCTCACCGACGCTGTCCCAGAGGTATTTCAGCTGTTCGGTGTAGCCGAACGGCGGTTCGTCGGTGACCATGCGCGCGCCGAGCCGCTGCGCTAGGTCGGGCAGGACCCGATGGGCGAATTGGTAATGATGGGTTCTCGGCTCAGCCACAGTGGGTCCCTCCCGTGACGAGCGAGAATTCCCCGCCCGTGCCGGAGAAACTACCCCTTCGCTCCGACACCTGCCCCGCGGGTCCGCGCGGTGCCCGATCTGCGAGCTTTCAGGCTCGGACGAACAGCCGCAACGATTCGTCGACGACGGCGGCGCGGGTCCGCCCGTCCGGATCGGCGTCCGGGCGCAGCCAGATCGAGGCGTGGTTCAGGATGCCGTGCAGGCAGTGCAGCGCGACCGGCGGGTCGGGGCAATCGAATTCGCCGGCGGCGATGCCCGCGTCGACGACCTCGCGGAAGAGCCGGTCGTGCCGCCTGCGCATGGTCTTGATCGCCTCGGTGTGCTCGGCGGGCCACGGCGCCGGGAACGAGAAGAGCTTGCCCACTTCGGGATACAGCACGGTGAGCACCCGCAGCTGCTCGTCGACGAGCGCGCGCAGCCGTTCGGCGGCCGACCGATCCGCCGCGCCGTCGAGGGCCGCGCCGAGATGGGTCAGCACATCGGAGGTCAGCTTCTCCAGCGCGGCGGAAACCAGCGCGTCCTTGCTCGGAAAGTAGTGGTAGAGGGTCGCTTTCGCGATGTCGGAGCGCTCGGCGACGTCCTCGAAGCGCATTCCCTGATAACCGCTGCTCGACAGGATCTGCAACGCGGCATCGATCATCTCCGCCTTGCGGCGGTCGCGGCGTCTGGCCGCGCGCCCGGCGGGCGCGACGCTCTCGTCCGCCATCGAAGTCATCGGCCGATCATATCGGGGCCGCCGGCGGGCGTGCCGGGGCAAGCCGCCGCTGTGAGGTCGACCACAAGGATGGTGAATCGACTAGCGAGATGAAAATTCGACCCTTAGGTTGAATTTTGTGACGGAGACGATCGCCCCCAGCTACTTCCAGCGCGTCGGCACGCACCGCTTCGTGCCCACCGTCCACGCGGGCGGCGCCTGGGACCTCGACGAACAGCACTTCAGCCCCCTCGGCGGCCTGATCGTCCACGAGATCCTGCGCACGCGGGCGCGCGAACAACGTCCCGCACTGACCCTGAGCCGGATCAGCTTCGACATCCTCGGCCGGATCGGCTTCGAGGAATTCGACATCGACGTTCGGATCGTCCGCCCCGGCCGCACCATCGAACTGGTGGAGGCCACGGTCACCATCGCCGGCCGCGCCGTCGTGAGCGCCCGCGCCTGGCTGCTCAGTGATCAGGACACCGACAGCGTCGCCGGCGGCGAGCCCGATCGGCTGCCCGCCCCGGACACGCTGTCCTCGTGGCCGCTCAGCTCGATCTGGCCCGGCGGCTATATCGCCACCCTCGACACCCGGCCCGTCGGGCATCCGCAACCCGGGCGAACCGGAGCCTGGATCCACTCGGCGGTGGAGCTGGTGGCCGGCGAGCCGAGCGAGCCGCCGGCGTCCTTCATCGCGCTGGTCGACACCGCGAACGGCATCGCGGTCCGGCAGGAACCCACCAAGTGGATGTTCCCCAACGTCGATCTGACGATCCACCTGTACCGGCAGCCCGAGGGCGAGTGGACCGGCCTCGACACCAGTGTCACCTTCGGCCACGCCGGCCAGGGTCTGACCAGCACTGTGCTGCACGACGTGCGCGGACCGGTGGGCGTGGCCCAGCAGATCCTCACCGTCCGCCCGCAACCGCTGCCCTGATCCGCGGCCCCCGGATCTCGGGGCTGGACGCGCGCGACGCGACCGGCGATAGTCCATCCGTGCAATGGGGTGCGATGGTGGCGCGGGTGGCCGCCGGTGTGGCGTTGATGCTTGGTATGGCGGCGCCGGTGTCGGCCGAACCGGTGAATGTGGCGTTCCAGTGGACGCAGGACTATCTGACCGCCCCCGACGGCACCCGCCTGCACGCCGACATCCTGCGTCCGCACGGCATCGCCGACGACGTGCGCACTCCGGTGCTGCTGACGGCCAGCCCCTATCGCGCGCACCTGGCCTACCTCACCCAGCCGCGCCCCGAGGGCGGCCCGTCGACCGACAACCTGCCGGTCGAGTGGGCGTTGAAGGCCGGCTACACCTACGTGATCGTGGATCTGCGCGGCTACGGCGGCTCCAACGGCTGCCCGGATTTCGGTGGCCCGGGGGAGCAGTCCGATGTCGCCGCCGCCGTCGAGTGGGCCGCGAGCAGGCCCTGGTCGACCGGCCGGGTCGGCGTGGTCGGCACGTCCTACGAGGGCTGGACCGGGATGCTCGCGTTGGCCGCGAAGCCGAAGGGTCTGGCCGCGGTGGCCGCGTTCGAGCCGGTCGTCGACCCGTACACCTACCTGTACATGCAGGGCGTCTCGTGGAAGTTCGGCGGAAAACCGTTGACCGAGGACGGACTTCGCCCCGCCGACCTCGCCGGCCCCGAACACCTCGCCATCGCCCACACCCCCGGCCGCTGGGACGACTCACCCGAATATCAGGCCAACGCCGTCGCGCTGACCAAGGAATGCACCGACAACTATCTGGCCCTCACCACCGACCACAACGGCGCCAACCCGGGCTGGCGCGACCGCGACATCGTCGAGGACCTGCGCGGCAACACCACCCCGCTGTTCCTCGGCCAGAGCTTCCTCGACTCCAACACCCGCGCCGATCGTGTCCTGGACGCCTGGCAGGCGATGGGTCCCGGTGAGCACCGGGCCTGGTTCGGCCAGTGGGGGCACTCCGACTGCCGCAGCCGCTGCGGCACACCGCATTTCACCGACGAACTGGCCGCGTTCCTGGACCGCCACGTTGCCGGTGCCGCCGTCGAGGTGCCGGGTCCACCGGTCACCGTCGGCCAGTTCGACGGCGGCTGGCGCGGGGAAAGCGTCTGGCCGCCGGTCGATTCCGAGCGTGTTTCCGTCGACCTGCGCACCGGCACCTACACCGATCGCGGCCTGCTCCCCGGCCCCGATCGCGAGATCTGGTCGATCTCGGCGCCCGTCACCGAAGCGCTGCACCTCGCGGGCCGGGCGACAGCGACCGTTCGGCTCTCCGGACCGCCGGAAGCGACGGTCGCGCTGGAGCTCTACGACATCGCCCCCGACGGCCGCGCTACTGTGCTGACCCGCGGCATCGCTCCGGTCCGCCCGGAGGCCGCGATCCGCCTGCTGTGGCAGGACGCCCGCCTGGCCACCGGCCACCGGCTCGGTATCCGGATCACCGACGTGGTCGACGACGTCTGGTCACACACCCCGGCCAACGCCGCGGTCACGGTGACCGGGGCCCGCCTCGAACTCCCGCTGCTCACCTCCGCGCGGGAGACGAATCTGCCCGGCGGCGTACCGATCTGGCACGCCCGGTGGCGGACCGAGGAGACGATCCAGCTCGACCAGGGTCTGCTGAACGACCCCGCGCGCGTCGTCGACCTGCGCAATCCTGTCCGTTGAGTCACCGAGCCCGTGGGGCCTCGTCTCCGAAGCCTCGGGCTGCCGAGCCGCAGAGTGGTGGGGGAGTTCGGCGTAGCCGTGGTCGTGGCCGCTGAGCGCAAGACCGCGGTACCCTCAGCGCCGCAACAAGGCGGCCGCGTCCCGGCAGAGTCGGTCGACGATCGCGGCCGCGGGCTCGATGTGGGTGATCAACCCGACGCCCTGTCCCGCGTCGACCGGCGCGATGGTCGCGTCGTCGACGGCGATGGCCGCGCGCAGCAGGTCCGCGTCCGGCCGGGTCTCGTCGAGTTCCGGGCGTGACCACGGATCGGTGAAGTCGTTGCGCAGCACCCGCGCCGGATAGATCGGCGGCCACGGCAGGTCGAGCGTCTCGTCGAAGGCCGTGGTCACCACCGTGTGGGTGGAATCGGCCGCGAGCATCGCGCGGCGCGCGTTCTCGGGCAGCAGGGATTCCTCCGCCGCGGCCAGGCACGTTCCCAACCAGGCCCCGGCCGCGCCCGCCGCCAGCACCGCGGCCAGGGTGCGCCCGGAACCGATCCCGCCCGCCGCCAGCACGGGCACGGTCGCGATGTCGAGGACGGCGTCGAGCAGCGGCAGCAGCCCGAGCCGGTCGGCACCGTGCCCGCCGCCCTCACACCCCCGCGCGACCAGCACGTCGATCCCGGCATCCTGTGCGCGATGCGCCCCCGGCACGTCGTAGACCTGGGTGATCGCGACAATCCCCGCGTCTTGTACCACCGGCACCCAGGAGAAGTCGGTACCGAAACTGATCGACAGGGCACGGGGTCCGGCGGCGATCGCGGCGTCGAGCAGTCCGGCTTCGCGCTGCCGCACCCAGTCGACCAGCCCGATCCCGAACGCCGCGTCGCCGGTGAGCGCGAGCTCACGCTCCAGCGCGGCCACCGATCCGGCGCTGCCCATTCCGATCATGCCGAGCCCGCCCGCCGCGGTCACCGCCGCCGCGAGCCGTCCGCCCGCCGCCCCGCCCATCGGCGCGTTCACCACCGGCACGCGCAGGCCGAGCGAACGCGACCACGATGTCGCCAGGATGTCGAGCTCCGGTGTGGTGGTCATGGGCGCAACCCCTCTCGTCGTGGCTGGGCTCACCCATCATGCCAAGAGCGCCCGACGCTCCCGGGCACGGCGTTCGCGAACCGCCGGGCAACGCATCGTCCGGCGCGTATGTTCGACAGCAGTGCCGCGACGACCGACGGGGGTTCGGATGACGATCAGGGACCGGCTCGAGCAGGCGGTCACGACGCCGCCGATGATCTTCGGCGACCCGGTGCCGACCGCCGACGGCGCGACCGTGATCACCGTCGCCCGCGGCGGCGGATTCGGCCGAGCCGCCCGTCCGGTCGGCGTGTTCGTCATCCACGACGGCCGCGCTCGCTGGACGCCCGCGGTCGACACCAACCGGATCGCTCAGCTCGGCGAATGGATCGGCCTGCTCACGGGCGTTATCGCGGCGCTGACCCTGCTGCGCCGGCCGCCGTGGCCCGACCTGGGCCGCCGCTGAGCCCGTACAGGGCCAGCGTTTCGAAGTGCTGCCAGGCGGTCGCCGGCGCGACCGGATCGTTCGGCTCTATCACGGCGCCGAGGAACCCGACCAGTCCCCACGACAGGAAGGCGACGGTGTCGCGGGGCAGTTCCTCGACCAGTTCGCCGATCAGGTCGGCCACGCACCGTTGGTAGGCGTGCAGCACCGTCGTGGTCGCCTTCGGCCCGATCAACGGTCGGTAGACCTCCGGATACCGCGCGGCGAGGGCGAACATCACCCGCAGCGGTGCGAGCGGTGAGCCCGGCACGGTGGTGCGGGCGATCTCGCGGCGCAGATACTCGGTGCAACTGACCAGCAGCAGGTCGTCCTTGTCGCGATAGTGCGCGTAGAAGGTGGAGCGCCCGACATCGGCGCGCTCGATGACGTCGCTGACCGTCACCCGGTCGTAGCCGCGCTCGATCATCAGCTCGATCAGCGCGCGGTGCAGGTTGTCCCTGGTCCGGCGGACCCGGCGATCGGTGTGCTCGGCCATCGTTCCTCCACGGGACGGATTCCGCGGATCTGTCCGGAAACGGACAGATCCGGCGATTCTGATCCTGGTCGCCGCCGTGGCCGCGTCCGACCATGGACCCATGTCAAGAAACCAGCTTCTCACCCCCATGTTCGTCGAGGACAGCGACACCGGCATCGTCATCGCGGGCCTGCGCCGGTACAACCTGTTCACCACGGTGTTCTTCCTCGGCAGGCAGCGTCGCCTGCTGGCCGAGTTCGTCGCGGCGGCCGGTATCGCGCCGGGGCAGCGCACGCTCGATATCGGCTGCGGGCCGGGCAAACTCGTGCGCGCCTCGGGTGCGGTGACCGGCGCGTCCGGTGCGGCGGTCGGGGTCGACCCCTCGGCGATCGCCGTCGCCGACAATCGGCAGCGCGATCGCGCGGCGCAGCACCGCTACGAACAGGCGCCCGCCCAGGACCTCCCCTTCGCCGACAGCGAATTCGACGTCGTCACCTGCACTTTCGTCATGCACCACATCCCCGCGCAGCACCGCGCGGCCGCGATCACCGAGATGTGGCGGGTCCTGCGCCCCGGCGGCCGGTTGCTGCTGGCCGACGCCTCGCTCACCCCGCGGGCGCGCCGGATTCTCGCCCCGTTCTTCGGCGGCGGCAACCCCTTCGCCGATGCCGACATCCGCCACTACACCGACCAGCTGGGAACGGCCGGTTTCACCGAGCTCGAGTACACGCAGAGCAAGTACCAGACCGGCATCCTCACCGCCAGGAAGCCGCGCTGATTGTCGGTGGCCTCGGCTAGGGTCGATCTCGTCACGATCCGAATCGAGCACGGGGGTGCGATATGGAGTTCGATCAGCGGGAATCCGAGGCGCGGGCGTTCGCCCTCGAGTCCCACGGCGACCAGCGCTACGGCGAGCATCCGTATATCACCCACCTCGCGGCGGTGCGGGCCGTCCTCGACGACTTCGGCTACGACGGCGCGGTCGGTACCGCCGCCTGGTTGCACGACGTCATCGAGGACACCCCGGTCACCGCCGAGGAGGTCGAATCTCGTTTCGGTCGTGAGGTTCTCGATTTGGTCTGGGCCGTCACCGGCATCGGCCCCGACCGCAAGGCCCGAAACCTGAACGCCTACGCCAAGATCGCCGCCCACCCGCCGGCGGTGATCCTCAAACTCGCCGACCGCACCGCCAACGCCGAGGCCAGCCCGCCCGACAGCAGCTGGATGGGCATGTATCGCACCGAACACCCCACCTTCAAAGCCCACCTGGGCGAACTGCTCACCGACGACCCGACGGTGGCCCGCATGTGGGAACGCCTCGAACGCCGACTCGACCTGTCGGTAGCCGCCCCGACCGACCAGTGGGCCGAGATCGACCGGCTGGTCGCGGCGGGGGAGCACGCCGAAGCCATCGCGGCAGTGCAGGCGGCGTTCGACTGCAACCCCGGTGAAGCGGAACTCATTCTCGCCGAACGTTCTTGAGGTCGCTGCGCCGGCTGGTGGCCCTGCGATGCCGGTGGCGGACATCCAGCTGCTGTGGTCGATGCCGCCACCGGTCGCCCGATGTCCTCGCGGCCCGATCCGGATGACAGATCAGCCCGCCGACGCCGCGTCGCGGAGCCGCGTCGCGACCGCTGCGGCGAGATTCTCGTCCAGCTGTTCGTGGCCGGTGGTGCCCCCACCGCCCGGTCCACCGTCATCGGCGACGACGCGACGGGCCGAGAGGTGGACCGCGTCGACGCCGATGCGACGCAGTGCGGGGATATCGGCCACCGTGATGCCGCCACCGGCCATGATCTGGAGTCGGCCCGCCGCCTGGTCGACCATGGCGGCGAGCTCGTGGAGACCGGCGGCGCAACACGTCGCGCCGCCGGAGCTGAGGACTCTGGTCATGCCCGCCGCGATCAGGCGGTCGATCGCCGCCGACCGGTCACCGATCTGGTCGATGGCCCGATGGAAGGTGAGCTCGATGCTGTCGACCGGAACGCCGTCGAGGATGCGTTCCAGCGCGTCGAGGTCGACCCGGTGCGCGGGCGTGAGCGCCCCGACGACGAGCCCGGCCGCCCCGGCCGACACCGCCGCCTTCGCATCGGCGTTCATCACCGCGATCTCCTCGGCCTCGGAATACACGAACCCGCCCGCCCGACAGCGGATCAGCGCGTGCACCGGAATCCCGGTGGACACGACCGCCTCGATCATCCCGATGCTCGGCGTCAGCCCACCGGTACTACCCAGCGCCGCGCACAATTCCACCCGATCCGCGCCGACCCGGCGGGCGCCGACCGCACCCGCCACGTCCTGCACCGCGAACTCGAGCGCGGTCATCTCAGAACGACTGCCAGGCAGGTTTGTTCGCCAGCGCGTACTTGTAGTAGTCGGCCAGCTTCAGCTTGCTCGCGGCGGCCTCGTCGATCACCACGGTGACGTGCCGGTGCCACTGCATGACCGAGGCCGGGCAGAAGGCGGACAGCGGCCCCTCCGCGGCGGCGGCGATGGCGTCGGCCTTGCCCGCGCCGAGCGCGATCATCACCAGGTGCCCGGCTTCGCCGATCGTGCCGAGACCCTGGGTGAGGACATGGTGCGGCACGTCGTCGGGCCCGTCGAAGAAGCGGGCGTTGTCCTTGCGGGTCTGTTCGGTGAGCGTCTTCACCCGGGTGCGCGAGGTGAGCGCCGAGCCGGGTTCGTTGAAGCCGATGTGCCCGTCGGTGCCGATGCCGAGCAATTGCACGTCGACCCCGCCCGCCGCGGCGATGGCGGCGTCGTAGCGCCTGCCCTCGCCCGCGATGTCCCCCGCCTCGCCGTTCGGGCTGAGTACCCGCGCCGGATCGAGATTCACGTGATCGACGAATTCGGCACGGATCACCGAGAAGTACGACTGCGGATGCTCTTTCGGCAGTCCGACGTACTCGTCGAGCAGGAAGGCGCTCGCCGTCGAGAAGTCGAGTTCGCCCTCGCGATACCGTCGCGCCAGCTCCTGATAGCTGCCCAGCGGCGACGACCCGGTGGCCAGGCCGAGGATCGCGTTGCCGCGCTCCACATAGCCGCCGACGATATCGGCGACCGTCGTGGCCACCTCGTGCTCGTCCGCCCGGATGACGATTTCCATCAGGTTCCTTCCGTTCCGGCGACGTACACCCGCCGCGGCTGCAATGACTGATCGGTGACGAGAAGATCGGCGCGCATGCCGACGGCGAGGACGCCCCGGTCGTGCAGACCGAGCACCCTGGCAGGCGTGCGAGTGGCGGCGGTGACGGCGACGACCAGCGGAATCCGCGCCTCCCGCACCGTCCAGCGCAGCACATCGAGCAACCGCGCGGTCCCGCCCGCGATCGCGCCCGGCGTCCCGTCCGCCGTGGCGAGCCGGGCGACGCCGTCGCGCACGCGCACATCCAGCGCCCCCAGCTGATAGTCACCGTCGCCGAGCCCGGCCGCCGCCATCGCGTCGGAGACCAGCGCGATCTGCTCGGGCCCGACCGTGTCGAACACCATCGCCACGGTCTCGGGCGCCAGATGCACGCCGTCGGCGATCAATTCGAGCACCATCTCGCCCCGACCGGCGGCGGCCAGGCAGGCGGCGACCGGGCCGGGGGAGCGGTGGTGCAGGGGCGGCATGCCGTTGAACAGGTGCGTCGCGGTGATCGGTCCACCGGTCGCGTCCGCGATCCGCGCCGCCGTCGTCGCGGCGTCGGCGTCGGTGTGTCCGAGACTGGGCAGCACATCGTTGCGGCGCATGGCCGCGAGTAGTTCCGCGAAGTGCGCGGTCTCCGGCGCCAGCGTCATCGATCGGACGGTGCCGCGCGACGCCGCATAGATCCGCTCGAACAACGTGGGATCACCGGGAATGATCGCCGCGGGATCCTGTGCGCCACAACGACATGCGTTGAGGAACGGCCCCTCCAGGTGAATCCCGAGCAGTACGCCGTCATCCACGAGATCGGCGAGCAGCTCCGCCTGCCGAAGCAACACCTCCGGCTGCGCGGACACCAAACTCCCGAGCAACCCGGTCGTCCCCTGACCGCGGTGATTCGCCGCCGCGACCCGCGCACCCTTCGTATCGGCGTTGGGGAATCCGAATCCGCCACCACCATGGCAGTGCACGTCGATCAGGCCCGGCAGCACCAGCTCGTCACCCGCCGAGGGAAGTTGCCCCGCCGCAGGATGATCCGCAGCCCCACCCACCCAGGTGATCCGGCCGTCCGCGAATTCGACCACCCCGTCGGCGATCTCACCGCCGGGCGTCCCGACAAGCCGTCCCCGCACGACACCTCGTGCGCTCACCGCGCCGCCCACCGGCTGTGGTCGGTTGCTCGCGTCGGCCACCGGCCGTGGTCGGCTGCCCGCACCGGCTGTTGCCTGAGGCCGGTTGGTCGCTGCGCGGTGGCAACGAAGGGGCCCACAAAATGGCCCCGCACACACCCATCGTGCGACGGCCCGACCACCGGCCGGACCGCCCACACCGTCCTCCGATTCATGCCCGCCCGACGATCGCCGCGACCGCCTCGCGCGCCACCTGCGGATTCCGGGCCGCGCACGCGGCATCGGCGGCGTCGCGGCAGGTCTCGATATCCACCGCCGACAACGCCGCCCGCACCCCGGGCAACGCGGGCACCGACATCGACAGGCTCGTCACCCCGAGCCCGACCAGCACCGGCGCCAGCGTCGGATCCGACGCCGCCTCGCCACACACGCCGACCGACTTCCCGGCGGCCGTCCCCGCCGCGCCGACCATCGCGATCAGATCGAGCACCGCGGGCTGCCACGGATCGAGCAGATGGGCGAGCCCACCCGCCATCCGATCGACCGCGCAGGTGTACTGGCTGAGATCGTTGGTCCCGATGCTGACGAAGTCCAGATGCGCCAGCAGATCGGCCGCCCGCAGCGCCGCCGCCGGAATCTCGATCATCGCGCCGACCTTGCGCAGCCCCGATTCCCTGGCGAGCGCGGCGAATCCGGCGGCCTCGTCGGCGGTGGCGACCATCGGCGCCATCACCCACAGGTCCGCTCCGGTGGCCTCGCCCGCCCTGGCCAGTGCGGTGAGCTGGGTGGCCAGGGTGTCGGGGAACACCGTCCCGATCCGCAGCCCGCGCACACCCAGCGCGGGGTTCTCCTCGGTCCCCAGATCGAGGAACGGCAGCGGCTTGTCCGAGCCCGCGTCGAGCGTGCGGACCACGACCTTGCGACCGGCGAACGCTTCGAGAACCGTGGTGTAGGAGGCGATCTGCTCGTCCAGGCTCGGCGCCGTCGCCTTGCCGAGATACATGAACTCGGTACGGAACAGCCCGACGCCTTCGCTGTCGACGGGGCCCGCCTTCTCGGCGTCGTCGACGGTCCCGATGTTCACCAGCAGCTGCACCGGCGTCCCGTCGGCGGTATGCCCCGGCCCGCTGGCCGCCGCCAGCCGCGCCGCGTCGGCCGCCGCCTGCTCGATCGCGGCCTGCTGCCGCAGCGGACTCGGATCGATCACGACATCCCCGGTGCTGCCGTCGAGCAGGACCGGCGCGTCCTCGATCAGCCGGTCGGTGTCGGGACAGTTCACCACCGCGGGCAGCCCCAGCGACTTCGCGAGAATCGCGGTGTGACTGGTCGGCCCGCCCTCGGTGGTCAGCAGCCCGACCACCTCGCTGTCACCGAGCATCGCGGTATCGGCGGGCGCGAGATCCCGGGCGACCAGGACGAACGGATGGCCGGGCTCCGGAATGCCCGGCATCGGTTCCCCGAGCAGCACCGCGACGGTGCGCCCGCCGATATCGCGCAGGTCGGTCGCGCGCTCGGCCATGTACCCGCCGAGCGCCTCGAGCTTGGCGCAGAAACCCTCGAACGCCAGGTGCACCGCGTGCGCCGTCGGCATCCCGTCGGTCAGCTGCTTCTCGGTGGCGGCGACGATGCCAGGGTCGCGGGCCATCGTCGCCGACATCGACAAGATCTCCGCCGCGACGCCGGTCACCCGACCGGCCCTGGCCTGCATCTCGTCGGCCACACCGCCGAGCGCCGCCTTGACCCGGACCATCTCGTCCTCGACCGAGCCGCCGACCGGATCCTGCGCCGAGGTCGCCAGCTGCGAACCGAACCGCAGCCACGGCGCGCACACCACGCCGGGGCTCACGCCGAGGCCGCGGATCACCTGTTCGCCCATCAGGCGGCGTCCAGATCCGAGGCCACCAGCGCGGCCAGGCTGTCGAGCACCGCGTCGTCGTCGGCGTGCAGGGTCACCTCGGCGCCGTGGCCGGCGCCCAGGGTCATGACGGCGAGCACGCTGGCCGCGTCGACCGGTTCGCCCGCTCCCAGCGAGATCCGCACCGGTACTCCGGTGGCCTGCACGGCCTGGGTGAATTTCGCTGCGGGCCGGGCATGGAGCCCCACCTGGGATCCGACGACGACTGTGCGGGTGGTCATGTCCTCACTCACCTTCCAATTTCTTGTCCAGCTTCGATTCGACTTCGGCGACCAACGGCGCGTCGGTGCGAGTATCTCCGGTCGCCTCCAGCGCCGCCTCGGCTTCGGCCGTGGCGACATCGGGCGCGCCCACCTCGACATCGGTCTCGGCTTCGCGGCCGGGCGTGCGCAGGTTCCACTTCTTGATCACGAAGCTGAACAGCACGTAGTAGATCACCGCGTAGCCCAAGCCGATCGGGATCAGCAGCCACGCGTCGGTCGCCTTGCCGAAGTTCAGCAGATAGTCGATCGCGCCCGCCGAGAACGTGAATCCGTCGTGGATGCCCAGCGCGTTCACCAGCGCCATCGAGGTGCCGGTCAGGATCGCGTGCACCACATACAGCGGCCACGCCACGAACATGAACGAGAACTCCAGCGGCTCGGTGATGCCGGTGACGAACGCGGTCAGACCGGTCGAGAGCATGATGCCGCCGACCAGCTTCTTCTGCGACGGGCGCGCGTTGTGCCAGATCGCCAGCGCGGCGGCGGGCAGCGCGAACATCATGATCGGGAAGAAGCCGGTCATGAAGGTGCCCGCGGTCGGGTCGCCGGCGAAGAACCGGTTGAGGTCGCCGCGCACGAGCTGGCCGGAGGCGTCGGTGTAATCGCCGACGAGGAACCACACGGTCGAGTTCAGGATGTGGTGCAGGCCGGTCGGGATGAGCAGCCGGTTGGCCGCACCGTAGATGCCGCCACCGATGACGGTGTTGTCGGCGACCGTCTCGCCCACCCAGGTGAGCGCGGAGTTGAACGCCGGGTAGAGGAACGACATGCCGACACCGACGACCAGACCGGTGATCGCGGTCAGAATCGGCACCAGCCGCCGACCGTTGAAGAAGCCCAGGAAATCCGGCAGTTTCGTGCGGTAGAACCGCTGCCACAGGATCGCCGAGAGCAGACCCATCACGATGCCGCCGAGGACGCCGTAGTTGATCAGCGCCTGCGCGCCCTTCGGATCGGTCTTGCCCTCCAGCACGATCGGGGACATCGCCTCGAACACGCCGTTGATCACCATGTAGCCGACCACCGCGGCCAGCGCCGTCGATCCGTCGGCCTTCTTGGCCCAGCCGATCGCGATGCCGACGGCGAAGATCAGTGGCAGCCAGGTGAACACGGCTTGACCGGCCGCCGAGATGACCGACGCGGTGCTCTCCAGCGCGGAGAACCGGCCGAGGAGATCGGCCTGGCCGAGGCGCAGCAGGATGCCCGCCGCGGGGAGCACCGCGATCGGCAGCATGAGGCTGCGACCCAGGCGCTGCAAACCCGCGAACACCTTCGATTCTTGCTTGGGGCTGTCGGTAACGGCAGTCATGTCGACCTTCTTCGTGCCGGGTTTCCGGCGGTCTCGGCGAGCCGAACGGACTTGGGAGTCGGTCCGGGTTAACTGTTGTGAACCGGTGACCCTGACGGGTACTGTCCGGTCATAACCAGTTGTAAGTTTGACCAGGTGGCTGTCGGATGTCAACCGCGAAATATGACGTGGCGCACATTCGAGGCTCCCATACTGGAACCGGCAACCACCGCGGAAAGGGAGAACACATGTCCAAAGCGGAAGCGATCGTCAAGGGTCTGGGTGGCGCGGACAACATCGTCGAGATCGAGGCCTGCATCACCCGGTTGCGCACCGAGGTGAAGGACGGCAGCAAGGTCGACGAAGCCGCCCTCAAGGCCGCGGGCGCGCACGGCGTCCTCAAGGCCGGCTCGGTCGTGCAGGTCGTCGTCGGCCCCGAAGCCGACACCCTCGCCGAGGACATCGAGGACATCCTGTGAGCATGCCCGTCCTCGCTCCGCTCGCGGGCAAGGTCGTCTCCTTGGCCGACGTCCCCGACCCGGTCTTCGCCGGTCAGATCGTCGGTTCGGGCGTGGCCATCGATCCCGACCGCACCCGCGGCACCCTCACGGTCACCGCCCCCATCGCGGGCAAGATCCTCAAACTCCACCCGCACGCCTTCGTCATCCTGGGCAGCGGCGTCGGCGTCCTCGTCCACCTGGGCATCGACACGGTGAAGCTGAAGGGCGAAGGCTTCGGCCTGCTGGCCGCCGAAGGCGACGAGGTCGAGGCAGGCGCCCCGATCGTCACCTTCGACCCCACCGAGATCGCCGCCACCGGCAATTCCCCGATCTGCCCGGTCGTCGTGATGGACTCCCCGAAGGATTCGATCGTCAGCGACGCCATCGGCGCCGACGTCGATCCCGGTGTCCTGCTGTTCGATTCGCCGTAGCGGGGTCGGCTGACGCGCGGCGACTCGGCCGGACCCGCCCGCGCGTCAGCTGGTCTCGCAGCCGATCCCATCGTTGTCGGTGTCGAGCCCGTACTCGTCCGGCCCGATCACCCGAACCCGGCCCGTGTACGCGGGACCGTTCCCGTTGCCGCCCTCGCAGTCGACATCGGCGGCGAACGGCACGCACGGGTCGTACGACGGATGGCAGTCCCCGCCAGGTGGTGGCGGCGGGCCGGAATGAACCACGAACCGCCCGGCCACGTACTTCGCTACAGCGGGCCGATCGGTCCGTGACACAGCCAGGGAGGATCGACGTGGCCGCAACGGAGCAGACCAGTGAGCAGTTCGCCGACCGGCTGTTCGGCGCGGCACTCGGCGCCGTCGACATCCTCGCGGTGCACCTCGGCGACCGGCTCGGCTGGTATCGGGCACTGGCCGAGCACGGTCCCGCCGACGCCGTCGAACTGACCGCGCGCGCCGGCGGCGACCTGCGCTACGCCAGGGAATGGCTCGAGCAGCAGGCCGCGACCGGTGTGCTGACCGTCGACGGCGACGGCCGCTTCACCCTCCCCGCCGGTCCCGCCGAAGTCCTCACCGATCCCAGCAGCCTGAACTACCTCGCGCCGCTGGCCAGAATGCTGGCCGGTGCCGCGGTCCAGCTGCCCGGCCTGATCCGCGCCTACCGCGAGGGCGGGGGCGTCGGCTGGTCCGAATACGGCGTGGACATGCGCGAATCGCAGTCCGACATGAACCGCCCATGGTTCGAGCACCGTCTCGCCATCGACCTGGCCGGCGTGCCGGATGTGCACGCGAGACTCGCAGGCCAGGACGCCCGCGTCGCCGATGTGGGCTCCGGCGGCGGCTGGTCGTCCATCGCGCTGGCCCGCGCCTACCCGGAACTGCGGGTCGACGGCTACGACATCGACGAACCCTCGGTCGTGATGGCCCGCGACAATGCCGCCGGCCTCGGCGACCGCGTCCGCTTCCACCACGGCGACGCCGCGACCGACCTGCCCGAAGCCACGTTCGACGCGGTGTTCGCCTTCGAATGCCTGCACGACATGCCCCACCCCGTCGAGATCCTCACCGCGATGCGCAAGGCCCTGCGGCCCGGCGGCGTCGTGATCGTCATGGACGAAGCCGTCGACGCGGAATTCACCGCACCGGCCGGCGATGTCGACCGCCTGATGTACGGCTTCAGCCTGCTGATCTGCCTGCCCGACGGCATGGCCCACCCCGGTTCGGCGGGCACCGGCACCGTCCTGCGCACCGCGAAACTGGCCGAGTACGCCGAGCGGGCGGGCTTCGCCGCCGTCGACGTCCTCCCGATCGAGGACTTCGGGTTCTGGCGCTTCTACCGGCTGACCGTCTGACGCACCGGCTCGTCCTGCACCGTCCACTGCGCGGCCAGCGCGTCGAAATACCGCTGGCTGCTCCACAATCGGTAGTTGCCGATCACATACACCCGCCGCCGCGCCCGCGACACCGCCGCATTGAGCACATTCGGATTCATCGCCGCCCAGCGCCGCGACCCACCCGCGGCGGGCGAGGTCCCGAGAATCAGCACGACCACCTCGGCCGAATTCCCGTGCATCGCATGGACGGTTCCCACCTGATGCGCGGCGAACTCCGGCCCGAGCACCTCCTGCGCGACCTCCCGCGCCCCGCGCGCGACATCCCGGAACGGGCTGACCACTCGGATATCGCCGGGCGACACCCCGTCCTCGGTCAGCTGGGCGAGCAACTCGGCCAGCGCCTCGCCCTCCCCGGGAATCCAATTCCCTTCCGCCCGGGCCGATCGCACATCGATCCACCGATCCTGCCCGGGGAACTCCGGCCGTTCCGGCGTCCCGAAGATCAGCAGATCCTCGTCGTAGGCGATCCGATGCGTCAGCTCGAAGATCGGCAGATCACTGCGCCGATGCACCCGCAACGGTGCCCCGACCCACACCGGTTCGGCGGCGTCGGCGGGCGTCAGCCACGTTCCGAACCGCACCCCGCGATCGGCCGCCCGCCGCGCCGACGCCAGATCCGGCATCCACTCCGCGTCGAGCCCGAGCTGCCGCACCAGCGCCTCCTGCGCCGAGGTCGGCAATGTCTCCATCGGCCCCAGCTGACGATGATCACCCACGATCACCGCCCGCCGCGCCCGCCACAGCCCTCCGGCCACCGACTGCGGCGCGGCTTGCCCGGCATCATCGACGAACAACCAGCCCAGCGCCTCCCGCCCGAGCCCCTCGAACAACCGCGGCGCGGCCGTGAACGTCGTGACCACCAGCGGCACCGCCAAGAACAGCGTCTGCCAGGCGGCGGCGACGGTTTCCGGCTTCGGCGCCTCGGCCAGCTCACCCCGGATCAGCGCGATCGCGACGATCAGGTTGTCGCGCACCCGCGGCGCCGCGTCGAGCAGGAACGCCCGATGCAGCCGCAACGCCGACAGGAACAGCTCACGCCGCGCCGTCGCGTACTGCTCGTCGGCCCACGGATTGCACAGCTGGAACCGTTCGTCGTCCCCGGCGGCATCGCCGAACGGGATGGTGTCGGCCCAGTTCTCCCGCGCTCGCTCGATGATCTCCAGCGCCGCCTCGCGTCGCGCGGTCAGCTCCCGATGCGCCCGGATGAGCGCGCGCCCGTGCTCGGCCGCCTCCGCCCACTGCGCCCGCGTGTACTCGACCTCGGTCTGCCGCCGTCGCATCTCCGATTCGGCGATATGCCGTTCACGCAGCAGCTCGTTGCTGCGGGCACTCCAGCGCCGACCCGCGCTGAACCCGGTCGACGCCGACGCCGCGAACCCCGGCTTCTGCCCACCGTGCTCAGCGAGCAACTTGCCGACCCGATGCTGGGTGGCCTGCGCCGCCCGCAGATGCTCGGTGGCCAGCTGGTGCCGCTCTCGCCAATGCGCGTGCGCGGTATCGGCATTGGCGATCTCCGCCGCGATCGAGCGCAGCCGCTCGTGCATGTCGGGCAGCTCGGCCACCGCGTCGGCGACGTCCTGCCGTTCCTGGGCGAGCCTGCGCACCTCGGCGCGCCGATTGGCGAAATCCAGCACCGCCGTCGACCAGTCCGGGATCGAATCCGGGTCGGCCTCGGCCTGTTTGAGAAGGTCGAGCATGCCGCCGGCCGTCGACCCGGAGAAGTGCTCGGTGGCGAACCGGTCGCCGAACCAGAACCGCTCGCCGAAGCTCCGCCGCTGGTCGCCGAGCGCCGCGGCGACCAGACCCCACGCGGGTTCGTCGCCGACGAGATCGGCCAGCTCGGTGAAATGGTCGAACTCGCGATCGATGGCGTCGCGGCGCTGGATCTCGGTGACGACGTCGGCCGCGGCTTCCTCGCTGCCCGTCGTCAGCACCACCTCGAACCCGGTGACATTCGACGCCAGCCGATGCGCGCCGACCGTGTAGTTCTTCGCGACCTGCACCTGCTCGGTGATCCCGGTGAACACGTCGAGCGGATTGTCGAACGAGGCCAGCTGCGCCGCCCGCTCCACCACGATCGCCGCCAGCAGATCGCGCAGCATCGTCGTCGTGCCGGTCCCCGGCGCGCCGTGCACCGCGAAAATCCCCGCACTGTCACGCAATCCGGCCAGCGCCTGATCGACCGCGAACTGCTGTCCCGACACCAGCGGATCACCCGGCCAGCGGCCGTCCGGAACCAGATGTGGGAGCAGCCCTTCGACCACCACGTCCTGGCGCTCGCGGACATCGATGCGTTCATCGACGGGCAGCGTCTCGGTGGCCGCGAGATAGTCCTGCAGCGCGGCACCGACATCGCCGCGCTCGACGGCCGCCGCCAGCGTGGCGAGGTCCGCGCGCAAACCGCTGTTCAGCCGATCCTCGCCGGGGACACTGTCGCGCGCCGCCACCTGCACACACGCGACGCGCACGCCACCCGCGCGCAATTCCGACCGAATCCCCAGCGCCCCACACAGTTCGCCGGTGAACGTCTGTAGATCCCGCCCGGTGAGCCGCGGCGCCTCGGCCGGTTCCTCCGGGTCCCGGGGTAACAGTCGCTCGGCGAAGGCCAGCGCCGACATGCCGGCGAGCCCGGGGGAGATGACCCCGTCCGCGCCCGCCGCGATCAGCGAAGCCCCGACACCACGACCGACCACGTCCAGCGCCCGCCACCGGGGCGAGTGCTGGACCTGTCCGGGATCGGCGGCCGCGGCTTCGCGGGTCAACGTATCGAAGGCCGCCGTGAACGCGGCCGAATCATGCTCGAACCCCTCGGCCCAGCCACTGTCCGCCGGACCGGGCGACCGCAACCGATTCACCGCCCAGGCCAGCCCCGACAGGCTCGCCGAACCACCGACGACCACCCCGTCCTCGGTCAGTGTCACCGCGAAAGCGGCAGTGGTACCGGCACGCCGGGCATCGGCTTCGAGCCGGTCCTCCCCGAACGCCCGAACCAGCGCCTCCCGCGCCCGCCCGATTCCGAACAGTCCGCCGTACACCACGAACTGCCACACTCGCCCCGCCTTCAGCGGCGGAAGCGCGGCCAGGTCTTCCCACGGCGCGAGATCGTCGGCCGCCGGCTCGACCACGAGTCCGTCCTCGGGCAGCGCCCCGACCTCGGGAACCCGCTGCGGACCGAACAACTCCACGGTCTGCCAGAAACGTACGAGCCGCGCGGCGTGCTCGGATCCGCCCACGATGCACCCCATTCCGTCGGCCATCATGACAACCCCGATCACGGTACGCGATCGCGATTCCCCGAGCACGGCACCCCGATGGTCTCGCCGCGCGTGGCGAGACCATCGGCGCAGGTCCTACAGTCGCGGCAGGCAGCCGGCGGCCCGCAGCCGCGCCGCCAGCGACGAGTTCACCAGCGCGCTCGACCCACCGCCGCCGCCCAGCGCGACGAGCACGTCACCACCCAGCCCGGCACCGACCGAGCACCCGAGCACCGACACGTCGATGTAGATGTTCTCCTTCTGCTCCGGCTCCGCGGCGGCCGAGCCCGCCCCCACGACTGTGGCGGCCGCAACAGCCAGACCGACCGCTACCGCCTTGACGATTCGCACAATGTCCTCCTGAAAAGCGCTGATCAGCGCGATGATCGGAATCGGTCCTGGCAGCTCCCGGACCGACCGACAGGGTTGACCGATCTTTCGCCGAGGAAACGTCCGCCCCCGAAATTCCATTGCCACCTCTTCCGCACCTACCGCACGCTGACCGGATGAACGACCTCGACAGCACCGCCGACCGCTTCGCAGTGGGCGAGTTCTACCCCGAGGATCTGCCGATGGCCGCTGCCGAAGCACTGGCCCAGGGCCACGACACTCCCGCGCTGGTGGAACCCGCCTGCCTGCACCGGACCGAGACCCGCGACGCGCCTGCCCTGTTCCGGACCGCGCCGGCAGAGCTGGGGCTCGTCGCGAACACCGAGGCGGCATGGTCCGCACGCGATGTCGATGTACGGGTGCGTCGGACCGAGAACCCTCAGCGCAGCACCATCTCCGCCACAGCCTTGGGCGCGGCCAGCCACTCCCTCACGTTGTTGCGCACCTCGGTACTGCGCCGGCAATCGCAAGAGGCGACCACCCCGTCGGCCTCGATCCCCGCCGCCCGGCACAACGCCACCGCCCGCGGCAGATGCTGATACTGACTCACGATGATCGCCCGCTCGATCCCGAACATCGAGCGCGCCCGCTCACACGTCTCCCGCGTCGACAGTCCCTCCCCATCGGTCCTCACGATTGCCGGATCGATCCCGTGCTCGAGCAGATACCGCCTCATCGAGGCGATCTCGTCCCCGGAGCTCCCACCCGCGTCCCCTGACAACAGGATCTCCCCGGCCTTGCCCGCCGCCACCAACTCGATCGCGACATCCAACCGCCCCCGGAGATAAGCCATCGGCGTCCCGTCCTCCGCGACCTTGGCCCCGGGCACGATCACCACCGGCGCCCCCACTGCCCCGCCCACGTCACTGCGATGCCCGGACGACAAGGCCCACATCGCCGCATTCGCGCCGACCGTGACGAGGACCAATCCGCCGGTCACCACCAGCCCGACGCCGACCACCCGTCGCAACCCCCGCCGCTTTCCCACCACGTCGACCCTCCCTTATGTCGTTGTGGCGCCACCGTACCGCCGGTGTGCGACGCGAATGCGGAGCTCCGCAGCGACCGGATGTCGCGAAACATCCCCTGACTAGGGAATTTGACATCGCATTTGTCGGCACGTAAATTAATTCAAGTCAGAGCGACACGGACACCGACCCGGTACCGAGTACCAGGGAAACGAGGTTGGACGATGAGCGCCGACAACAAGTAGGACAGCTCACCTGCCCGGATTTGCGTCCGGGCACTTGCGTGCGCTAAGTTTGAACCCTGCCTCGCTGAAGCCCCCGATGAAATGTTGCGGGTGGATGCTTGTGCGTGTGTTCTTTGAGAACTC